>BBFD01000017.1 GCA_001313065.1 Silvimonas sp. JCM 19000 | reverse complement strand
CCACCTTGCGGACGACCGCCGCCACCAAAGCCACGACCACCGCGGTCATTGCCGCGATCGCCGCCACGCTCACCGCGGGCTGCCGGCTGGAAGCGTGCTTCCAGACCTTCCATCGCCATGGTGCCGAAGTCGATCTGATAGCGTTTACGGATACGCGTCAGCAGCATGAAGTCGTTTTTTTTGGTCACCAGCGACACTGCGCGGCCTGAACGACCAGCACGGCCGGTACGACCAATACGGTGAATGTAATCTTCCGAGAAACGCGGCAGATCAAAGTTGATCACCTGACCGATACCGGCCACGTCAATACCACGGGCAGCAACGTCGGTAGCGATCAGCATGTCGATCTCGCCACGGCGCAGCTTGTCCAGCACTTTACGGCGGGTGCGTTGCGGCAGATCGCCGTGCATGGCATCAGCGCGCAGGCCTTCCAGCTTCAGCCAGTCAGAGATGCTGTCAGCGTCAACCTTGGTGGCGACAAAGACGATCGACTGGGTGTCCGGCAGGGCTTGAGCCAGTGCAGCGGTCAGTTTCAGTTTGTGTTCGTAACCATCGGCGTAATGCACCGATTGTTCCACGTTAGCGGTCGGCAGACCTTGCGGGGCCAGTTCCACTTTCTGCGGGTTACGCAGCATCGGTGCAGCAAACGTTTGCACGGTTTGCGACAGCGTGGCGGAGAACAGGGCGGTTTGGCGTTCCGGCGGCAGTTGGCCGACGATTTCTTCGATGTCGTCGATGAAACCCATGTCCAGCATGCGGTCAGCTTCGTCCAGCACCAGCATTTCGAGGCGGCGGAAGTCGATACGACCGCTGCGCATCAGGTCCATCAGACGGCCCGGGGTAGCAACCAGTACTTCAACCGGTTGCGCCAGTTGTTTGTGTTGAACCGGGTAAGGTACGCCACCGACCACGCTAACGACTTTGCAACGCGGAATACGACGGGCAAAAGCGACGGCCACCTTGGAAACCTGTTCAGCCAGTTCACGCGTCGGGGTCAGTACCAGAACACGCGGGCCTTTGCCGTGGTGAACCGGCGGACGTGCCAGACGGGTGATTGCAGGCAACAGGAAGGCGGCGGTCTTGCCGGTACCGGTTTGTGCAGAAGCCATCAGATCTTCGCCGCGCAGCAGCACGGGGATCGCATGAGCTTGAATCGGGGTGGGGTTTACCAGGCCTTGCGAGGCCAGTTCTTTGGAGAGATCTTCGTCGAGGCCGAGCGAAGAGAAAGTGATATCCTGATCTGAAGCCTGATCATGGGCGGCGAGCGTCATGCTGTAGTCCTGGTTAAGTGAGCCGGATCAATCAAAGTGTCCGGCGAAGCATCGACCTAACCAACATATGAACCGCAATCACGAACAAACGCAGGGGCGGTGAAGAGGTCAGGGGCGATGAATATCAGAGAGTTGGCAGTCAAAAGCGCTGCCAGCTCTGGGCGAAAGGACGGACTATACGGCTTATTCGGACTAAGGGCAAGTCTCTTGCCATAAAGTTATATGAATATTCTTAACCAGCGGTAGCAAGGTCAGGCGCCAACGCAGGTTCCGCCACGCTTTTCAGGTATTCATGCAGTACCACTTGCTCGATCCGCGCACGTTGCCCCAAGGGTACCGGCAACTGCAGTTGCAGCATCACGGCTTCTCTATCGTCCAGCGCCACCCGTACTCGTGGCTCGGTGGGTGTGGGTTCCAGCGCATAGGTCCGTTCCAGTTCGCGCACATGCACGGCCAGGTCGCTGGCGTATTCCGCGATGACATTATTGGCCGCCTGCAGCAAAGCCGTCTCGGCGCGCTGCCAGTCTGATCGCGGCTGATGGCCACGTGCACGGTCTGTAATACATAAGCGCCCAACATGGTTTCGTTAAAAAAACCGGGTTGGACAGTAACAGCGAATTGGGAAACACGATCACCCGGCCGACGGTGCCTTATGCGGCGCGGCGGCGCTGGATTCGATCAGCGTGGTCGACAGCAGGGTGATGTCGATGACCCGCCCGCGCAATTGGGCGATTTCGATGCGGTCACCAATATCAAACACACGCCCGGTGGTGCGATAGACCGAGCCCAGTATGCACATCAACATTTCTTTGGTGGCCAACACGATGGCGGCGGCAATCGCGACCAGCGATACCGCAAATGCTTCGATCTCATGCCCCCAGATCACCACCATGCCCAGCACAAACAACACCAGGCCCAGATTGCGCGTATAGACCAGCATGCGGCGGCGCGCTTCGGGTGCGGTGTCTTCGCGACGCAAGATGGCGCGGGCAATGAGCGAGCGCACCGTGACCAGCGCGGCAATATAGGCGATCGAGGCAAACAGATCGCGCAGAAACGCAATATCGGAAAACGAGGCAATCAGGTCTTTAAACATGGGCGCATTCTATGTGGCGGCACTGTCCTCTGCAAAGACGGCTTGCCGGAATGACTACACGCCGTAAGAAAAAATGCTGATGGGAACGTCCCTGATGGGTGGATAACAGTAATTTCTTATATAGTGGCGCTGCCGTAAGGCCCCCGCTGCCGACCGCAGGGTGGGAACTGAATGGCGTTGGCAGCGTACCAAGAGGCACACTGCCGAGTTAACTGACGGAATGAATCATAATAATGTCCTTGCTACGCGGAGCGCGCCCGTGCTGATCCGGAATCTATTACGTTTGGTCTTGCTTGGCCTGACCTTGCTGGCTCCCGCCGCAGCCTTTGCTGCAGCGGGCAAAGTGGCTGCCATGAACGGACAGATCATGCTGGCGCACGCCTCTGGCGTTGCGCAGGCGGTCAAGGTGGGTGATGCCGTGGACAAGGGCGACACCGTGAGCGCCGGCCCCAACAGTTGGGCCGTGCTGAGCATGCAGGACGGCGCCAGCCTGACCTTACGCCCCAATGCGAAATTGCATATCGATGACTACGTGTTTGACGTCGATAATCCCAAAAAACGGTCGCAGTTGGTTGACGCTGACGCAGGGTGCGTTGCGCTCGATTACCGGCGCCATCGGTCGCATGAATAAAGACAGCTACAAGCTGGTGACTCCGACCGCCACCATCGGTATTCGCGGCACCGATTACGATGTCGATGTGGTCACCGACAACAGCCAGCCCGGGCTGGAGCCCGGTACATACCACACGGTGAATGCGGGCGGCACCACGCTCAAGACGCCAGAAGGCGCCATCAACGTGGCCCCGCGCCAGACGGCCTGGACCACGGCCAAACCAGCCAAACCGCGACGCATGAGCAAAAAAAACAAACCAGTGTCTGGAGCGATATCGGCAAGTTCGATCTGAGCCAGAAAATCAGCAGCGTGCTTGATGGTCTGCATTTGCATAGCGGCGAGGGCTACACACTCGACCCGGACAAATTGGGCAATGACGCACCCAAAGTGCGCCGTTATATGAAGGCGCATCCGGAAAACCCGGCGCGACGCCGCAGCGCCGGCGCTAAACAGTCCGGGCCGGACGGCATCCGCCAGACGCCCGCGCCGGAATCCAGCGCGCTGGATATGGCCAACCGCAAGGCCGGGCAAGAAGCGGATATGTCGCAGAAGTTGCAACACGGGCAGTGGGCGCCGGGTAATCGTTACTTCAAGCCCGCCAACGCCGAGGCCAGACATTAAGCTGCGCTGCGGCGCTGGCCATCAAAAACGGGCATCATGTGCCCGTTTTTTATTGCTTATCGCATCCACTTTTCAGGTCGACCATGAAACAGATCAGCCAGTCCGATATTGATCAACTCGCCGCCCAGGCCGCGGCATCGCCCCGCCAGCGCGCCAATCTGAATCTGCATCCCGAACTGGCGGACCCGATCCAGCGTCTGGCCATTGCAATGGAACCGGCAACCTATGTGCGGCCGCATCGACACCCGCATACCTGGGAATTGCTCTACCCCTTGCGCGGTCGATTTGTGGTGCTGCATTTTGACGATGCCGGGGTGGTGATAGATCGTGCGGTGCTGGGTGACGGGACGGCCACATTGGAGACGCCGGCAGGCACATGGCATGCCGTGCTGTCGCTGGATGCGGGTGGGGTGATTTTTTGAAGTGAAACACGGGCCGTATATGGCGATCGATCCGGCGGATTACCTGCCGGGCACGCCAGCAGAAGGCGAGGTGGCGGCAACGGCGTTAATGGCCTGGTATGCCAACGCGCAACCGGGCATGCGCTTGCCGCTTTAACCTGAGGTTGAAAAGGACGTCGGTGCCGGCGCGGGGTTGGTGTAAACACTGGCCGGGGTGGGGGCGATATGGTTGCCGCTGGCGCCCGGGCTTTCGGTGCTGACGCGTTGTTCGGCATCCAGCACGGCTAACCAGTCCGCGGTGCTTTGTTCGGGGAGTTCCGCGGCCACCAGCAGATAGGGCGCTTCGCCAGGGGCGGCTGTGGTGTCTGGCGCGCTGCCTTTGTAGAGGGGAAGCGGGCTGGATTGCGTGGCGCTCTGGTTACGCGTGGTCAGTTTGCGTTTGATGGCGCCAGCGCCGGTGGTGTAGATAGCGCGGGCCGCCTGGATCAGATTACGGTTCATGCGGTACTCCGGTAGGAACACTCGCCATGATGCCGCTAGAGGGGTCTGCCGCGCAGCGACCTTTCACCGCGCTTTCCAGGTATTTTTTTGCCGTCAGGCGGCGCGAGCGTCCTGGATGCGGCCAAATTGCCAGCGCACAAACTTGACCGAACCGCGCCAGGTAATACGCACCATCCACAGCAACAACATAAAGCACAGTACACCGCCCACCAGCAGGGCCAGACCAAAGCCCAGCACTTTCTTCGGCGTGCTGGCACGCGTCAGGATGTGCACATCATCATCGTCATCCATCACCAGGCGCACGGTATCGTCGGCGCGTTTGCTAACCACGATGGTCGAAGCGGTGCCCGCATGATCCATGTTGTACCAGTCGATACTGCCGGTCTTGCTGTCGCGGGCAATCTCGACCGTATCGCCGTCTGCCGTCACCACGTTCAGTTTGCTGATTTCGCGCCGACGCATGCTGTAGCTGTCGTTGTCGTCCAGTTGGCCGCCATCGGTGCGGGTCAGATGGCCATGCTCGCTCTTGAGCGCAATCACTTCGCCTTTGCGGCTGGTCAGCTTCAGCTCATCGCCATCGCGCAGCTCCACGCCGATATCGGGCATGTGGTAGTGCAGGGCGGAGGTTGCGCTACCGATGGACTTGCGGCGGGCATCCGCTGCCTCGCGCGCCGTCGGGTTGCCGCCATCGTCTTCCGGCTCAAACACGCTGACATTTACATAACCATCGTCCGGCCCAAGGCTGGCGGTTTGCAGGCTGGGCCAGCCGGTGGCGGTATGCGAACCCCACATCAACACCATGACCAGACCGGTGACCGAGCAGATCACGCTCACGGCCATAAAGCAGGTCAGCAGGCAGAGATAAATCATGAACGGCACGGCCAGGATGAAATTAAGCACGCCCAGACCGGCGATGGCGCCGATGGTGCGCATCAAACTGGCGACATTGCGATCGCGCTCCCAGGTGCGGTAATGCATTTGCACTTTGAGTTCGCGGGCCAGGCGGCGTGGGTCGCCGAGGGCAGCGGCAATTTCCTGTTCGCTGCGGCCATCGCTCAGCGCGTCATGAAAGTACTCGGTGTAATCCGAGAGGATTTCGTTGATAGCGTCGCGAGGCAGGTCTTGCAGGCCGCGTTCGAGTTGGTCGAGAAAAGATTTCTGGTTCATTTTTTTTGTACTTCCTCATCGAGACCGGTGGCTGTACCGGTGGTCTGGGCGTCAAGGACGCTCTCAACTTCAGTGACAAATTCGCGCCATTCCTGCCGCATGCTGGCCAGCTCGCGATGTCCATCCGGCGTAAGCCGGTAGTACTTGCGTGCCGGGCCGCTGCTGGATTCGACCAGGTAAGTGCTCACCCAGGATTCGTTCTGCAGCCGCCGCATCAGCGGATAGATCGTGCCTTCACTGACATCCATGCCTTGCGCCAGATTGCTGGCGATTTCGTACGAGTAGCTGTCTTTGCGGGCCAGCAGAGCCAGCACACACATGTCGAGCGTTCCTTTCTTGAGCTGTATCTTCATGGTGTTTCCTTTTCAGTACCATGCAATGCACAGTACGATGGAATGGATAGTAGTCATTCAGTACCTTGTGATGCAAGGTATAGTTTTATGTCGATGGCATTCCGGCGACAAACGGTAGGTGACAGTCATTGGAGAAGGGGTGGTGGCAACCGCACAAAAAAAGCGCTTTATGCCAGGCGGGCCGCCACAGCGGCGTTGCCGCGCTGCGGGCTTTTAGCGACAATCGCGCCATCGCAGGCACAGCCTCTGTGCTTTAACGGCAAGGAAAATCGCTATGACTATCGTTGTGACCGGCGCAGCCGGCATGATCGGCTCCAACCTGATACGCGCGCTCAACGAGCGCGGCGACACCGACATCATTGCGGTGGACAACCTCACGCGCGGCGACAAATTCCGCAATCTGGTCGATTGCCAGATTTCGCATTACGTCGACAAGACTGATTTTCTGGACGAATTGGCCAGTGGGCGCTGGGACGGCCAGATCAGTGCGGTGCTGCATCAGGCGCGTGCTCCGACACCATGGAGCACAACGGCAAGTACATGATGGACAACAACTATCAGTACACGCTGGGGCTGTTTGAATGGTGCCAGTCAGAAGAAATCCAGTTTCTGTATGCCTCCAGCGCAGCCACCTATGGCGCGGGTCGCAACGGCTTTCATGAAGATCCGGAATGTGAATCGCCGCTGAACGTGTATGGCTATTCCAAGTTGCTGTTCGACCAGGTACTGCGTCAGCGGTGGGATGAGCTCAGCGCGCAAGCGGTCGGCTTTCGCTATTTCAATGTGTACGGTCCGCGCGAACAACATAAAGAACGCATGGCCTCGGTGGCCTTCCACAATTTCAATCAGTACCGCGCTACCGGCAAAGTCAAATTGTTTGGCGAATACGGCGGCTACCCGGCGGGCGGCCACACGCGTGACTTCGTGTCGGTTGAAGACGTGGTCAAGGTCAACCTGTGGTTTCTGGAGAACTCCGAAGTCTGCGGCGTTTACAACGTGGGCACCGGCAAGGCGCAACCGTTTAATGATGTGGCGCTGACGGTCATCAATACCTGCCGCGCTGACGAAGGCAAAAGCGTGCTGACCTGGCCGATGCCATCGGCGAGGGGCTGCTGGAATACACCGAATTTCCCGATGCGCTCAAAGGCAAATATCAAAGCTTTACCGAAGCCGATATGACCTTGCTGCGTGAAGCAGGCTATGACGAAGCCTTCCTCACGGTGGAAGAAGGCGTGCAGCGTTATGTGCAGGAATTGCTGCGCAAATAAGCTGGCCCGGCGTGTAACTTCAAGGCGTGGTGGGCTCGCCGATGCGATAGCGAAAGCGCAGCCCGGGCGTGTCGAGATTGTCGCGGGCGGCGTTCTGGCGGTGGCTCAAATGGTAACGCCGGCGAAAATCGCCCGGCGATAAACCCTTGGCCGCCGCAAATTGTTTGTAGAAATGACTGGGGCTGGGAAAGCCACTTTGCTCGCCCACCAGTTGCACCTGCAAATGGGTGGTGATCAGCAAATTGCAGGCATGCCCGATACGCAACTGGCCCAGCAAACCCGACATATTGTCGTGCAGCTGCTCGCGCAGTAGCCGCTTCAGCGTGGCCTCGCTGGTGCGCGCGGCGGTGGCCAGATCGGCCAGGGTAACCGGCTCGCGATAATGCTGATGCAACCACGCCAGCGCCAGTTCGATGCGTTGATCCAGCACATCCGGATTACGCGCCCCCGCCAGAAAACGCGCGCCATGATCGCGCGGTAGCCCATCCAGAATTTCCAGCAAGCAGCCCAGCCGGGTCAGGCCGCGCGCGCTCTTGAGCCGATCAAACAAGGCGGTCATGCCTTCAGCGCAGGGCAGGCTGAATTCCACCCCGTTCTGCGCACCCCGCAGCCACTGCGCCAGACCCGTCATCTCGGGGAGTGCGCCAGCCGCCAGTTCCTCGACCCATTCCCGGGTAAAAAAAAGATCACTTCCACCTGATGCAAAGCGCCGTCGGCGCGGCGCGGCGCTTGCCAGGTATGCGCCTGGTTGGGCCCCACCAGCATCAGATCAAGCTCGCCAAACGGCGCCACATCGCCACCCACATAACGCATGCCGCGCGCGCGACGTGTGAGCGTGAGTTCGAATTCAGGATGGTAGTGCCATATAAATGGCACCTGCTCCACATCAAGCCGCTGGTAATGCCAGCGCTGACCGTGGCTGTATGCAACCATTTCACGTGTCAACATACGGGTTACACCTTAGGGGTCCGGGTGAGCTGATTGTAGAGAAAATTGCACCATAAGCGAACCCGGAAAGACTGGCGGTGCGCGATATTCCAGCTATCTCTAGTCAGTTTGCAGGACGCATCATGCCGCGCCACCACGCTTTAGCCTTCTTGTTTGATATGGATGGCACCCTGATCGATTCCCATGTGCTGGTCGACCGGACCTGGTCCGCGTGGTGCGCCCGGCGCGGTTTTGATCTGGAAGAAATCCGCCCTTATACCCACGGCGTGCGCACCGAAGACACGCTACGCATGGTTGCGCCGCATCTTGATGTCGCGACTGAAGTGGCATGGATGGAAGAGATCGAAACCGACACCAGCGGTGGTATCAAGCTGGTGCCGAACGCGGGCCATTTTCTGGCTCGGGTGCCGGACGAACACTGGGCCGTGGTCACCTCCGCCTCGCGCCCGGTGCTGGATGCGCGCTTTGAAGCCTGCGGCTGGTATTGCCGCGCGCAGTGGTCACCTCCGAGACCGTCAGCCGCGGCAAACCGTCGCCGGAACCCTATCTGCAAGCCGCAGAAAAAAACTCGGCATCCACCCGCGCGATTGCATCGTGTTTGAAGACGCCCCCGCCGGCATGGAATCCGCCCTGGCCGCTGGCTGCCGCGTGGTTTTGGTCGGCGGCCTGCAGTCGACGGAACGCGGCGTGATCGGCGCGATCAATGACTACGCCGAACTCGAACTCGATGTGCACGACGGCCTCACCCTGAGTGTTCCCGAATCCGTCGCTGCCCGTTACGCCATGTTCTGAGCGCAAAAAATCCGCGGCGGCGCGGGCCAACGGTTATTTCAGGGTGTTGGCCAGACTCTGCAGGTTTTGCGGTTGCACGCGGATGATGCCTTTGCGCGGGCTGTCGATATCAGCGATCAGCAAAAAAAAGGACAGCGCCACCACCAACGGCATGATGACGAGAAAACGCAAAGGCGGGCGGCGGCCGCGCATTCCGTAACCCACCAGCAGGTTGCAAAAGATACCCAGCAAGCCCAGCAACAGCCAAACCGAATGCGGGATGCGGTTCCACCAGGCGGCTTGCGCGTAGCCTTGCGCATTAATGACGTCATTAGCGCCCGCCACCACCAGTGCCGTCACTGGGTTGGGCGTTGCGGCTGCGGCGCCTGCGCGCACCACTTGCCAGATGGCGTTTTTGTGCTGCGCCGGCCTCTGCGTTCAGTTGCGCGCGGCGGTCGGCGTCCAGCGGCGCGTAAAACTCAAGGCGTAGCGCAAGATAATGTTTTAGCGCGCTTTGCATTTGTTTGTTTTGCGGTGCCGGTAGCAGATCCGCGCGCAGGTATTCAGTGCCGATGGCATTGGCCTCTTCCTCTTCGTAGTTCTTACGCTGGTCGTAGCGGCCGACGGCCATGGACAGGCTGAAGCCGATGACCAGGGCCAGCAAGGTCAGCGATGCGGACTGCACGATGCCAAAATCATCGCGCACTTCTTTGTCCTGCAAGGCCTGCTTGCCTGGCATCCGTGTACCGGCATAAGCGCATGCCAGCATGATCGTTACGGCTACAAAAAAACAGAACAATCGGGAAATCGACCAGCTGGGCCATAGGAAGCTCATTCGAGTTTTTTTTCAGGGGTGTGGTAGGGGGGGGCTGCTGCAGGTCGCGCCCGCCATCCTCGTCGGTGCCGCGGGTCAGCGATGCCGAGTTCAGCCCGCGCACTCTGGTTTTACAGGATTTGCCTGCGTGGTTGCGCGCCGTGGGAACGATTTTTTTCTGCCAATCGGAGGAGGAGTCGGAGCAACCGGGCCCGGCCCGTTGCGCTATGCGGGCGTCATACGCAGGTTGCCATTTCAGGATTTCGTCTTATCAATAAGTTGAAGCATGCATCTCCGCAGCACGCTTGCCGTCTCGAGTCGTGCCACCGTGGCATACGGAAAAGCATGTGCTCTGCCTCCCGACCCTATATGAAGCGTTAACCGTCGCCCCGGCGACTGCAAAAAAAACAAAAGGCGCCGTCGTCATGGATTTTGTCCTGCATACGTTTCGCGCCAACCCCGAGCTGGGCATCTTTCTGGCGATTGCGCTGGAACCTGGCTAGGTAATGTGCGATGGGGCAAGTTTCATCTCGGGTCGGTAGCAGGTTCTTTGCTGATGGGGTTGCTGATCGGGCAGATCGGCATTGCCGTACCTGCCTTGCTGAAGGCGGTTTTCTTTGCACTCTTCATCTATTCCGTGGGCTTTAAAAGCGGCCCGGAATTCTTCGGTAGCCTCAATCGCGGCACGCTGAAACTGGTGGTGTTTTCGGTTGTGCTCTGTGTAACGGGCTTGCTGACCATACTGTTGATGAACCATTGGTTTGGTTTTGATGCCGGTTTTGCGGCTGGGCTGGGGGCGGGCGCGCTCACCGATACCGCGATGATGGGTACGGCTGCCAGCGCGCTGAACGGTTTACCCATCACCAGCGCACAACTGAGTCAGCTCAACAGCCATATGGCAGTGGCCTACGCCATTACCTATCTATTCGGCACGATAGGCCTGATTCTGTTTGTCAGCGCCATCGCGCCGCTGTTGCTCGGCGTGGATCTCAAGCAATCGGCCCGGGAGCTGGAAGCCAAACTCGCTGAAGGCGAGGGGGGGCACGACGACGTCATGACGCCTTACACCCGCATCGTGACCCGCGCGCACGTCCTTACCGCTGCGGGTACTGCCATTGCCAGAACCATCGCCGCAGTCGAGCACGATTTGCCGTGGATCAGCATTGAACGCGTGGTGCGTGCTGGCGCCGTGCATGAACGCCAGCCGGATCTGCTGCTGCAGGAAGGGGATATTGTCGGGATCGGTTGCCAGCGCGTGTACGCGGCGCAGCTCGCTGCCTTGCTGGGGCCAGAAATCGATCATCCATTGGCCATGTCCTATCCGACGCGCGCGGTCGAAGTCGTGGTGCGGCACGGCGAATTTGCCCACAAAAATCTCGCTCAAATCCGGGCTATGGTTGGCCCGTCGTCGCGGCACGGACTATTTCTTGATCGCGTTACCCGCCAGGCTATGACTTGCCGCTGCTTAACAAGACCGTGTTACGGCCCGGCGATATTGCGCATCTGTCGGGTCGGCCGGACTGCGTCGATACCTTGGCCGCGCGCCTGGGCAAGGTCCGTTCCGCCCGGCACAAGAGCGATATCGCATTGCATGCTTTCGGGATTGTATTGGGGTCGCTGCTGGGCGCGCTGTCGGCACGGGTTGGCGACGTACCCATCGAGTTGGGGATAGGTGGCGGCATCCTGGTGGTGGCGCTGGTGCTGGGCTGGTTGCAATCGCGCTATCCCGCCTTTGGCGCCTTGCCCCCGGCCGCCCAGTGGGCGTTTTCCGAGTTCGGTCTGACCGCTTTTGCAGCCGTGGTCGGTTTACTGGCCGGGCCGCCAGCCATCGTCGCCATTCAGGCGCATGGCATCTCTCTGGTAATTGCTGGCGTCGTGGTAACGCTGGTGCCGCCGGTGGTTGCGTTTTATTTTGGCAAATGGGTACTGCGGCTACATCCGATGATCTTGCTAGGCGCACTTGCTGGCGCCCAGACCGAGGCCGCGTCGATGAACGCCATTATCGAGCAATCCGGCAGCCAGACGCCCGTCATTGGCTTTACCGTGTGTTATGCCATCTCCAACGTGCTGTTCGCGGTGTGGGGCCCGATTATCGTTGCTGCCGCCTGAGACCCGAGCGGGGCCGTCACGCAGCTGCGGGGCTAGCTGGCTGGCGCGCACGGCACTGCATGGCGATACGATCTTGCGTATTCCCGGCTTATAATCGGGGCTCCATTGGAGTGCCCATGTATAAATACATCGAAGATTTCGTCGGCAATACGCCGCTGGTGCGGCTAAAGCGCTTGCCTGGCGACACCAGCAATATCGTGCTGGTCAAACTCGAAGGTAACAATCCGGCAGGCTCGGTCAAAGACCGGCCGGCCTTGTCGATGATCCGCCAGGCCGAAGCGCGTGGCGACATCAAGCCGGGCGATACCCTGGTTGAAGCCACCTCGGGCAATACCGGCATCGCGCTGGCTATGGCCGCCGCCATGATGGGTTATCGCATGGTACTGATCATGCCGAAAAAAATTCCAGCATTGAACGGGTGCAGACCATGAAAGCGTTTGGCGCCGAAGTCATCCTCACCGATGGCATGGAAGCCGCGCGTGATCTGGCCGTGACCATGAGCGCGCAGGGTGAGGGCCTGATGCTGGACCAGTTTGCCAATCCCGATAATCCGCTCGCGCATTATCAAAGCACCGGCCCGGAAATCTGGCGCGATACCGCTGGCGGCATCACCCATTTTGTCTCCAGCATGGGCACCACCGGCACCATCATGGGCACGCAGCGTTTTCTTAAAGAAAAGAACAGCGCCATCCAGATCGTCGGCGTGCAACCTTGTGACGGTGCGTCCATTCCAGGCATCCGCAAATGGCCGCAGGAATACGTGCCCGATATCTGCGACTGGAACAAGATTGATCGCGTCATGGAAGTGACGCAGCAAGAAGCCGAAGACACCACGCGGCGGCTGGCGCGCGAGGAAGGCATTTTTTTGCCGGCATCTCGTCGGGCGGCGCGCTGGCGGCGGCACTCAAGTTGTCGGCCGAGGTCGAAAACGCCGTTATCGTCTCGATCATTGCGGATCGGGGCGACCGTTATCTTTCTACAGGCGTATTTCCTGCATGACACCGGTTGATCTGCACTGCCATTCCAATGTCTCCGACGGCTTGTTGCCGCCGGCCGAAGTTGTGCGCAAAGCGGCCGCGCGCGGTTGCAAACTGTTTGCGCTGACGGACCACGATGATTTGCGCGGCCTGACCGAAGCGCATGCCGAGGCCACACTGCATGCTCAAGCTCATTAACGGGGTCGAAATCTCGGTTAGCTGGGGCAAGCACACGCTGCATATGCTCGGGCTGAATGTGGATCGTCACAACGACGTTTTGCAACAAGGCCTGGCCAGCGTGCGCGCAGGCCGTACTGAACGGGCCGAGCGCATGAGCGCCTCGTTGGCGAAAGTGGGCCTCGACAATATGATCGAAGGCGCGCGCAAATATGCCGACAACCCCGAGATGATCAGCCGCACGCACTTTGCGCGTTATCTGGTAGAAATTGGCGCCTGCAAAGACACCAAAACGGTCTTCAAGCGCTTTATGGTGCGCGGCAAACCCGGCTATGTAGAACACGAATGGGCGCGCCTGCACGAAGCCATCGAATGGGTGCGCGCAGCGGGCGGCAAAGCGGTGCTGGCGCATCCGGGCCGCTATGAGATGGGTAACGAAACCATGCGCGTATTGCTGTCCGAGTTTCGTCGGCTGGGGGGCGAGGGCATCGAAGTGGTGTCCGGATGTCATGGCGCCGCCGAGATCGGCCGTTTCGGGCGCCTGGCGCAAGAATTTGAACTGCTGGCCTCGTCGGGTACCGATTACCACGCTACCGGCGAAGGCGCGCGCGAACCCGGGTTGAATCCCGATCTGCCCATCGGTTGCGTACCAGTGTGGCAAGACTGGCTGGAAGCGGAAGTTGCATAAGCAGAGGGCGCACAAGCTGACTTGATGCGCCCGGTTTTTTGACCCTATTTAGGCGGGTATGGCCCAATTCTTTTCAGTACACCCCGAAACCCCACAGCCGCGCTTGATCAAGCAAGCGGTGGATGTCGTCCGTAAAGGCGGCGTGATCGTTTATCCCACCGACTCGTGCTATGCCATCGGCTGTAGCCTGGAGTCCAAAGACTCGCTGGATCGCATACGCCACATCCGGCGTCTGGACGACAAACATCACTTCACCTTGGTCTGTCGCGATCTCTCGCAGATCGGCACCTACGCCAAGGTCGACAACAGCACCTATCGCGCGCTGAAAGCGGCCACACCAGGCAGCTACACCTTTATTCTGCAAGCCACCAAAGAAACGCCGCGCCGGGTCTGGCATCCCAAAAAAAGCAGACCATCGGTTTGCGCGTGCCACAGCATCCGGTGGCATTGGCCTTGCTGGAAGAACTGGGTGAGCCGCTGTTGTCTTCCACTTTGCTGTTGCCCGGTGATGAAGACCCGCTCACCGATGCCTGGGAAATCCGCGACCGGCTGGAGCACGATGTCGATCTGGTGCTTGAAGGCGGCTATTGCGGCCTTGAACCCACCACCGTGGTCGACTTGTCCAATGGCGCGGCCGAAATCATCCGTGTCGGCAAGGGTGATCCAGCCTTGTTCGGTGGCTAGCACTGGCGCGCTTTCTGCTTGTACCGAGTGGGCCGGCGTGCTGCTGGCCCACGATTCCGATTTTCGTCGCTGCGCTGATCCGTGCGATCATGCAGCGCAATATGCTCCGGGAAACTCCCCTCGATGGACTTGAACCTGATCCAGAAGATTTGTGTCTGGTCTCTGCCTGTTTTGTTTGCCATTACGGTGCACGAAGCAGCGCATGCATTTATCGCCAAACGCTTTGGCGATACCACCGCCTACATGATGGGGCGCATGACGCTGAACCCGCTCAAGCATATTGATCCCGTCGGCACTATCCTGCTGCCGCTCATTTGCCTGATGTTGCCCGGGGGCTTTCTGTTTGGTTGGGCCAAGCCGGTGCCGGTACGCTTTGACAAGTTGAACAATCCCAAGCGCGACATGCTCTGGGTGGCCGCCGCCGGGCCTGCCGCCAACCTGATCATGGCCATCGGCTGGGGCTTGCTGTTCAGGCTCGGCGGCGCGATGGATGGCAGCAGCCTGCAATTGCCGCTGCTGTATATGTCACAGGCCGGCATCATGATTAACCTGATGT
Source organism: Silvimonas sp. JCM 19000 (assembly GCA_001313065.1). The sequence goes on along the minus strand of BBFD01000017.1, from coordinate 11,798 downwards.
TGATGGTGCTGAATCTGATTCCGGTGCCGCCACTGGATGGCGGGCGCATGCTGATTTCGCTACTGCCGCGCAAGTCCGCCATGAGTGTGGAGCGCATTGAACCCTATGGTATGTGGATCGTGATTTTGCTATTGGCCACCGGCGTGCTCGGCGGCGTGATGCAACCCATCATCGGCGTGCTCTACAGCCTTCTGCATCGAATGATTTTGTAATCGAATACACGACGCCTCGTCGCAAGGAATAAAACATGTTTCCCGACCGCGTTCTCTCGGGCATGCGCCCCACCGGCAAGCTGCACCTGGGTCATTACCACGGTGTGCTCAAGAACTGGGTGCAATTGCAAAGCGAATACGAATGCCTGTTTATGGTGGCCGATCTGCACGCGCTGACCACCGCTTATGACGATGTCTCGGTCATCGAAAAAAAAGCGTGTGGGATATGGTGATCGACTGGATTGCGGCGGGCGTTGACCCCTCGCAGGCCACCATCTTTATCCAGAGCCGCGTACCCGAACACGCTGAACTGCATTTGCTGTTGTCGATGATTACGCCGCTGAGCTGGCTGGAGCGTGTGCCCACTTATAAGGACCAGATCGACAAGCTGTCGAACAAGGATCTGGCACCTACGGCTTTCTTGGCTACCCGCTGTTGCAGGCGGCCGACATCCTGCTCTACCGCGGCACACTGGTGCCGGTGGGTGAAGATCAGGTGCCGCACGTGGAAATTACGCGTGAGATTGCGCGTCGCTTTAACCACGTATTTGGCAAAGAAGCCGGCTTTGAAGAAAAAAGCCGAAGGCGCCATCAAGAAGATGGGTGGCAAAAAAGGGCAAGCTGTACGAAGAGTTGCGCACGCGTTTTCAGCAAGAAGGCGATGTAGAAGCGCTCGACGCCGCGCGTGCCTTGCTGGCCGATACGCAGAACCTGAGCCACGGCGATCGCGAGCGTTTGTTCGGCTTTCTGGAAGGCGGCGGCAAGATGTTTCTGCCGGAATCGCGGCCGTTGCTGACGGCGGCCTCGCGCATGCCCGGGCTCGATGGCGCCAAGATGTCCAAGTCCTATGGCAACACCATCAGCCTGCGTGAAGACGCCGACACGGTGGCGCGCAAGATCAAGCAGATGCCCACCGACCCGGCGCGCGGCCGGCGCACCGATCCGGGCGATCCGGAAAAAATGCCCGGTGTGGCAGCTGCATCAGGTTTATTCAACGGAAGACACGCGCAAATGGGTGGTAGAAGGCTGTACCACCGCCGGTATCGGCTGTATTCAGTGCAAGCAGCCGGTGATTGACGGCGTGCTGGCCGAACAAAAAACCGATGTTCGAACGCGCCCAGCCTTTCCTCGAAGACCCGACCTGGTGCGCAACCTGGTGGCCGATGGCTGTGAACGCGCGCGTGAACTGGCGCGCGAAACCATGCGCGACGTGCGCGAAGCGATGGGGCTTGCGTACGATTGAAAGTCGATCAAGGTTCCATGCGGCTGGCCGAACCCTATGTGCGGCCAGCGATTGCGCGAGATCTGGACGCCATTCTTGCGGTAGAGCGCGCGGCTTTCGGCCGTGCCGCCGAGGCTGATCTGGTGGCGGCTTTACTCAGTTCCGGCCATTCGGTATGCAATCTGGTGGCCTTGCTGGATGAACAGATTGTCGGCCACGTCTTGTTTACCCAGGTCAGTGCGCCGGAAGGGGCGCGCCTGGTCGGGCTGGCACCGTTGGCGGTGGCGCCGCACGCGCAGCAGAATGGCATCGGCGCGGCACTGGTGGAATATGCGTGGCCGATGTTGCGCGATGCGCGTTTTTGATGGCGTGGTCGTGATCGGCGACCCTACGTATTACTCACGGTTTGGCTGTGTGCCCGCTGCACAATTTGGTCTGACTTGCGCCCGGGCGGCGCAGCCCGAACATTTCATGATCAGCGCACTGGCCCCGGGCGCGCTGGATGCTTGCAGCCCGGCCCCGTGCTTTACGCTGCGGAGTTTGATGATGTCTGAGCCCGTCGCCACCGCCAGCACCGATGCCGCCGCCGCGCTGGCGCCTCCGACGCTGGCTTTGGTGTTTGGTGAAGCCGTTACCGAATTACCGCTCGATTTATATATCCCGCCTGATGCCTTGCGCGTGCTGCTCGATTCGTTTGAGGGGCCGCTCGATCTATTGCTGTATTTAATCCGCAAGCAAAACATCGATATTCTCGATATCCCGATGGCGCGCGTAACTGCGCAATATATGGAATACGTGAATGCCATGCAGGTGGACCGGCTGGAATTGGCCGCCGAATACTTGCTGATGGCGGCCATGCTGATCGAAATCAAATCGCGCTTGTTGCTGCCCAAGCCCAGCGCCAGCGCCGATGCCGAAGCTGACGATCCGCGCGCGGAACTGGTCCGCCGGTTGCTGGAATACGAGCAAATCAAACTGGCCGCCTATGAGCTGGATCAGTTGCCACAAGCCGGACGCGATTTTCAGTGGGTGACGGTCTTGTTTGAAAAAAGACCGGGCGGAGCGTTTGCCCGAAGTGAGCGCGGTCGATCTCAAAACCGCGTGGCTTAATATCCTGGCACGCGCCAAACGCAATCAGCATCACAAGGTGCAACCGGATGAGTTATCGGTGCGCGAGCAGATGACTCACATCCTTAAGCTATTGCAGGACGGCCGGTATGCCCGCTTTGAAGATCTGTTCGATACCACGCGCGGTGTGCCTTTGTTGGTGGTGACCTTTATTGCGGTGCTGGAACTGGTGAAAGAAAAAAATATATCCGCGTTAGCCAGGACGAAGGCTTTGCGCCGATTTATGTTTGCCTGACCAGCGTGCCCGATTTGTTTCAGGGTGGCGCGGCGGCGGCCGAGGAAGTGAGCGATGAATAATCAAGGGGTATCGGCGCTATATGATCGCGCGCATATGCAAAAGGTGCTGGAAACCGCCTTGCTGGTGGCCAACGAGCCGCTGTCCTTGCATGCCTTGAAAAGTCTGTTTGCCGAAGAGACCAATGCGCTGTTACTGAATGGTTTGCTTGATGCCATCCAGCAGGATTGGGCGGGGCGCGGCATTGAACTGGTCAAGCTGGCCACGGGCTGGCGTTTTCGCGCCAGGCTGGAAATGCAACCGTATCTGGAACGACTGAACCCGGAAAAAAACCCCCGCGTTATTCGCGCGCGGTTATGGAAACGCTGGCCATCATTGCCTATCGCCAACCGGTTACGCGGGGCGATATCGAAGAAATCCGTGGCGTGACGGTCTCCAGCCAGATCATCCAGACGCTGAAAGAACGTGGCTGGCTGGATGTCGTCGGCCACAAAGAAGTCCCCGGTCGCCCCGAACTCCTGGCCACCACCCGCCAGTTTCTGGATGACCTGGGCCTCCACGCCCTCAGCGCCTTGCCGCCGCTGCAAGAACTGGGCAACCTGGTCATCCCCGCCGACGAATAAACGTCTCGCCCACCCGCTCGAGCGTCGCCATGGCGCCGGCCGACCAGGCAATACCCGATCAACACCGGGTTTCCCATCCCCGCATCCAGGCCGCCACGGTGCATTCAGCTAGCAAGCCGCCGAAGCGCGCGAGAGAACCCGCCCACGGATCAACAGTGGGTTTTCAACCCCAACCTCCGAGCCGCTGCGGTGTATTCAGCTTGCATACCGCCGGAGCACAAGCGAGCGGAGTGGGCTGATCGCACCCATCGGATCAACAGTGGGTTTTCAACCCCAACCTCCGAGCCGCTGCGGTGTATTCAGCTTGCATACCGCCGGAGCACAGCGAGCGGAGTGGCTGAACGCCCATGAGCATCGCGAGCACCGCCGGGATGCAAGATGGATGCGCCGCAGTGGCTCGCTCACACCCATGAGCATCGCGAGCACCGCCGGGACGCAAGATGGATGCGCCGCAGTGGCTCGCTCACAAAAAGAAATGCCCCCGCCTAAGCGGGGGCATGCATTTCAGGACTCAGCCAGACTTAGTCGCGCGAACCCATTTTTTTTGCGGCGAGCAGCAACCAGAGCAACCAGGCCCAGACCCATCAGGCATAGGTTTCGGGTTCCGGCACGCCCAGTACCGGGCTGACCTTCACGTCGAACAGGTAGTTACCACCGTTGTCGTCGCCGCCAATGCCCTTCACTTCAAAGAAGTAAGCGCCAGAAGTCAGCTTCTTGAAGTAGGTAGCAGCGCCGCTGGCGGTATCGAAATCATAGGTCAGCAGGGCAGTGGTCGGATCAGCAACGGCGTACAGGCTTACGTACGCGTCGGTGATGTCATAGGCGCCTTCCAGATCCAGCACCACAGCCGAGGTGCCGAGGGTGTATTCCTGACCCAGGCTGAAGGTGTAGGTGTCGGTGAAAGAGCCGGAGTCCACATTACCCAGTGCGACTTTCGGGTGGTTCGGGGTCAAAAAAAGCCCCACGGGGTGGTGACATCAGCTTGGGCTACTTGTGCAACACCAGCGGCGAGCAGGGCTGCGACAGCAAAAGAAGTAAAGGAACGCATGTTGGCAAGTCTCCGAATTGGCAAGTCGGTGAAAATGTTTTGCGGTTTGCGTAAGGAATGTCCTGACGCAACGCAATAATAAGTGCTACATCATCTGTAAGCAAATACCTTTTAAGCCGAAATTAAGCTTTTCACGACTTTGACGGCAGAATCCGACGAACGTCATCCTCGCTTGCACCGGTAATTAAACGCGCTGACGCTGCAAGCCGCATTCCGCCTCAATTCCTCCCGAGATATTGCTTATTAATTATATGTTTATGTGCATTGCACCATTGCGGCCCATAAAACTGCATCTTGCACCAGAGTTACGCGCGGTTAATTGAGGCTGGCGTCGGGGTATTGTCTGACAGCCGCTGACACACGCAGAAAAAAAACCTTTCCAAATCATGCCTCTGAAGTAAAAAAACATCAAGTAATACGCATCTTGTATACATGCCTGGCATTGCTTTTGCTCTAGTAGACAGCACGAGGGGTGCGGCCTGTGTCGCATCGTCTTTCAGGAAAGCTAGGGTTCCGGTTGCATCCGTCACTGACGCGCATGCAATGTCTGGTCCGAGAGCGTTCCGGCCGCCATCCATTGGCAGCTCCACGGCGGGACAAAAGCCCGGGAGGTCGCGACAGCTTGTTACTGCAATGCAGTACAAGGGCTGCCCGCCTCTCGTGCCCGGATTCCCACCCTCAGGAGCAATGCCATGTCTGTTCGTTCATCTGCTGCATCGCTGTTCTGTCGTCGTAGTGCTGCCCTTGTCACCGCTGTGGCGCTGACTGCTTTGTCCGCGTGGTCGCCGCTGGCGCGTGCTGAAGTCAAAGTAGGCGTGTCGGACTGGCCGGGTTGGGTGGCCTGGTATGTGGCCGATCAGAATGGCTATTTCAAAAAAGTACGGTGCTGACGTCAAGCTGGTGTGGTTTGCCAATTACACCGATTCGATCGCTGCACTGAGCAGCGGGCAACTGGATGCCAATTCGCAAACCTGGTCCGACACCATGGCGCCCCTGGCCAAGGGCGTGCCGGTCAAGGCGGTGCTGGTCAATGACAACTCGGCCGGCAACGACGCCTGATGGTGGGCCCCAAAATCAAGAACTTTGCCGACCTCAAAGGCAAAACCATCGCCTTGGAGCAATACAGCATTTCGCATTTCGTGCTGGTCAACGCGCTGGAAAAAAAACACGGCATGACGCTGAAAGACGTCAAGGTGACCAATCTGGCCGCCGGTGACGCCGCCGCCGCCTTTATGGCCGGTCGGGTCGATGCCGCCGTGGTGTGGAATCCGTGGGTCAACACCATCCAGACTTCCGGCAAAGGCCATGCGCTGTTCACCTCGCGCGATATGCCCGGCTTGATCCCCGATTTGCTGGTGGCGCAAGACAAAGCCATCCAGACCAAGCGCAAAGATCTGTCGGTATGATCAAGCTGGTACGACGCGCAAGCCTTTATCGCCACCCATCCGGATGACGCCGCCAAAATCATGAGCAAGGTGGTCAGCCTTAAACCGGATGAATACAAAGCATTCTTGCCGGGCACGCGATTCTTTAATGCCAAGGACAATGCGGACGCCTTCAACCCGAAAAGCGCGACCTCGCTCAGCGCTGTTGCGCCGACCATCAATCGCTTCTTGCTGGATAACAAGCTGGTCGAAGGCAAGCCCGATGTGGCCAAGGGTCTGGATGGTTCGCTGATCCAGGACGCAAGCAAATAAGTCGGTCCAATCCATCCAGCCCGACCCGTCCGCCAACCCCGCCGGAGAATCGCATGTCCGCACCTGAACTTATCGTGCCCGTCAGCAGCGCGCCACCGCGGCGCAGTGTCTGGGCCATCCGTGGCGAACTGTCGACGCGCGCTTATCTGGCGATTGCGTTGGCGGGCTTGCTGTTGCCTTTGTTGATCTGGTGGGCGCTGTCGGCCAGCCAGCTGGTGTCACCGGTGTTTTTTTGCCGGGCCCGTATACGGTGCTGCAACGGCTGGTGCAATGGTGGAGCGAAGACAACCTGGGCGGCGATATGGCCATCAGCGGCTATCGCGTCATTGCCGGCTGGGCCTTGTCGGTGGTGGTGGCTTTGCCGCTGGGTTTGTTGATCGGCACCTTCCGCCCGGTGCAGGCCTTGCTGGAGCCGCTCACCGACTTTATCCGCTACATGCCAGCGGTGGCCTTTGTGCCCTTGGTCATGCTGTGGGTGGGCATCGATGAGGCGCCAAAGTGGCCGTCATCTTTATCGGCACGTTTTTTTTCCAGATGGTGTTGATGGTGGCGGAAGACGTACGCCGCGTACCCGCCATGCAGATCGAAGCCGCGCAAACCATGGGCGCCACGCGCGGCGAGATCATCAAGCTGGTGATCGTGCCGTCGGCGCGACCCGCCTTGCTGGATACGCTGCGCATCACCATGGGCTGGGCCTGGACTTATCTGGTGGTGGCCGAACTGGTGGCTGCTAATTCGGGCGTCGGCTTTGCCATCCTCAAGGCGCAGCGTTTTTTTTGCAGACCGACAAGATCTTCGCCGGCATTTTGCTGATCGGCGCGATGGGTCTGGTCATCGATCAACTGTTCCGCCTGCTACATCGCAAAGCCTTTCCGTGGCTGGCACGGCACTAACAAGGAGCCACCAGGATGACCCCAAAAAAATCGCCATTCGCGACGTCAACAAGCAATTCGGCCACGGCGCGCAAGCCGTGCAGGCGTTGCAACACGCCAGCCTGGACGTGGCCGACAACGAATTCATCACCTTTGTCGGCGCTTCGGGCTGCGGCAAATCCACGTTGTTGCGCATTATCGGCGGGCTGGAAACGCAAAGCAGCGGCCAGGTGTTGCTCGACGGCGCGCCGGTGACGGGCCCGGGCGCGGATCGGGCTATGGTGTTTCAGCATTACAGCCTGTACCGTGGCTTACCGTGCTGGACAACATCAAGTTCAGTCGCCAGCTGGCCGTCAACCAGCAAGACCGTACTTCGGTCGATGTGGAACGCGCCAGTGGTCGCGCCGATGCCTTGCTCAGCCTGATGGGCCTGACCGCCGCCGCGCATAAATATCCGGCGCAATTGTCGGGCGGCATGCAGCAGCGTGTGGCCATCGCCCGGGCCTTGATGAGCAAGCCGCGCGTATTGCTGATGGATGAGCCGTTTGGCGCGCTCGATGCGCAAACGCGTGAAGTGATGCACGACCTGATCTGCCACGTGCGGCGGCTGGAGCAAGTCACCATCGTTTTTTTTGTTACTCACGATGTTGAAGAAGCCATTTATCTGGGCGACCGCGTGGTGCTGATGGCGCCACGCCCTGGCCGCATCGACACCATCTACCCGGTGCCGCTGCCGCCGCGCGCGATCAGGACATGAAACTGGCGCCGGAATTTACCGGCCTCAAGCGCGAAATCCTCAACCGCATCCGTGACACCGCAGGCATGAAAACCGATCTGGAACAGCTGCAGAAGCTGTCCGGTCTGGCCGCGTTGCACGATTAGAAGGAGCCATTCCCATGACCGACTTTGCCGCAAGCCTCGACAATCCACCTGCACACGCGCCAGTGGATACGCCCGAATTCTGGAAACGCTTTGCGCCGGATCTGGCCGCCGACCGCATCCTCTGGTCCGACATCCTGCCCGGCGGCGCGCATTGGTCCGCGCTGATGCCGCGCGGCAGCACGCTGCGTCTGGTGGCGCTGGATGCGGGCGTCAATTTATCGCTGATGCTGTTTTCCGCGCGTGAAAAACTGGAGCGCTACAGCATGCCCGACAGCCTGAAAGCGCAGCACACCGCGCATTACACGCGCGGCCATGTCTTGATGAGCGATATGGGTCGCTCGCTGGCGTCATTCACCGCCGATACCCTGGGTTGGCACGATCCGCTGGGTGCGCTGCTGGATGCGCCGACGCTGGCGCGCAAATACGGCGAGCGCAATTTTGAGACGGCGCGCAACGCCATGTACCGCAATGGCCGCGATGGCTTGCTGATCGAGATCGGCAAATACGGCCTGGGCAAACGCGATCTGACCGCGCCGGTCAATCTGTTCAGCAAGATCACGGTGGATGACGAAGGCCGCTTTGCCTTTGTACCTGACCACGCTCAACCCGGTGATTACGTCGAGTTGCGCTTTGATATGGACACGCTGATTGCCTATAGCAGCGCGCCGCATCCGCTGGACCCGCGCTCCGACTACGCGCCGGGCAAGATCGGCCTGGCCGCCTGGCGTTCCGGGACCGCAGCGGCTGATGACTACTGCCGCCAATTCCGCCCCGAGAACGCGCGTGCCATCCATAACGCCGACCAACTGTATTTGATGTGAGGAAATCGTCATGACCGCAACGGCCATCCGCCTCAAAACCAGCGCGCTTAATCCCGCGCACGCCGTACTCGACCGCTATCAACCTGCGGGCGAGCCGTGGCTGCACGCCGTCAAACAGGGCCAGACCCTGCGCATCGAAGATCTGCAAGGCAATCAGGCGGCCGATGTCATCTTCTATAACCAGCACGATATCGGCGAGCACTACAGCGCCACGCAAACCATGTTGCAGCAAGGCGGCATTTATCTGACCACCGATAGCGTGCTGGTCAGCAACGATGGCAACGCGATGCTCACCATCGTGGCCGATACCTGTGGCCGCCATGACACCCTGGGCGGCGCCTGCGCGGCCGAGAGCAATACCGTGCGCTACGCCTTGCAAAAGAAATATATGCATTCGTGTCGCGACAATTATCTGCTGGCCATCCAGCACGCCGACGTCGGCATCAGCAAACGCGATCTGGTGCCCAATGTGAATTTCTTTATGAATGTGCCGGTAACGGACACGGGCGATCTGAAGTTTGACGATGGCGTGTCCGGCCCCGGCAAATATGTGGAGATGCGCGCCGAGATGGACGTGTGGGTGCTGATCTCCAACTGCCCGCAATTAAACAACCCCTGCAATGGCTGGAACCCGACGCCGGTGCGGCTGTTGATCTGGGATTGAGGCGGGCGCGGCCTGATCGCGCCGCTGGCCCAAGTATTCCACCCACGCGGGACGGCCCGCTGGGCGTTGCAATCGTGCGGGACGACCCGCTGGTGCATAACCATGTTTAGCAAAGTGCTGATCGCCAATCGCGGCGAAATTGCCTGCCGCATTATCAAAACCCTTAAACGCATGGGCATCGCCGCAGTGGCGGTGTATTCCGAGGCGGACCGCCATGCCGCGCATGTGGCGCTGGCCGATGAGCCGTTTGCGTTGGCCCGGCCGCGGCCGCACTCAGTTATCTGCGCGCTGACGCCATACTGCAAGCGGCGCGCGATACCGGCGCGCAAGCCATCCACCCGGGCTACGGCTTCTTGAGCGAAAACGCCGACTTTGCCGCAGCCTGCGCGGACGCGGGCATTACGTTTATCGGCCCCAAACCGGAACATATGCGTGCCTTCGGCCTCAAGCACACCGCGCGCGAACTGGCGCAGCTGAACAATGTGCCGCTATTGCCGGGTAGTGGTTTGCTGCTGGATGTGGCCGATGCGCGCGCGCAAGCGCAAGGCATCGGCTATCCGGTCATGCTTAAAAGCACGGCAGGCGGGGGCGGCATCGGCATGCAGTTGTGCCGCGATGCCGACGGGCTGACGCAGGCATGGGCCAGCGTGGAGCGCTTGTCGCAAAACAACTTCAAGAACGGCGGCATTTATCTGGAGAAATTTGTCGAAGACGCGCGCCATATCGAGGTGCAGATTTTTGGCACCTCGGACGGCCGCATCGTGCATCTGGGCGAACGCGATTGCTCCACGCAACGCCGCAACCAGAAAGTGATTGAAGAAACGCCGGCGCCGCATTTAAGCGCCGAACAGCGCCAGCAACTGTGCGATACGGCGGTGCGCCTGGTGCAAGCGGTTGGCTATCAATCCGCGGGCACGGTCGAGTTTGTCTACGACGTGCGCAGCCAGCAGTTTTATTTTCTGGAAGTAAACACGCGGCTACAGGTCGAGCACGGCGTAACCGAGTTGGTGAACGAGGTTGATCTGGTTGAATGGATGCTGCTGGCCGCCGCAGGCGAGGGCCGGATCTGAGCGCCTGGCAATGGCAGCCGCACGGCGCCGCCATGCAGGTGCGGGTTTATGCCGAAGACCCGAACAAGCAGTTTCAGCCTGCCGCGGGCTTGCTGACCCATGTGCAGTTGCCGGCTGCAGCGCGGTGGATAGCTGGGTCAGCAGCGGCACCGAGGTCCCCGCGTTTTACGATCCACTGCTGGCCAAGGTACTGACCTGGGGCGAGGACCGGGCCGCCGCGTTGCAGCGGATGCAGCATGCGTTGGCGGGCACGGCGCTGGCGGGCATTGAAACCAATCTGGAATATCTGCGGCAAATACTGGCGGATGAGGTGTTTGCCAGCGGCCGCCAGATTACCCGCTCGCTTGCCGCTCTGGTTTATCGTCCTGCAACCATCGATGTGCTGGATGCCGGTGTGCAATCCAGCATCCAGGATTGGCCGGGCCGGGTGGGTTATTGGGGCGTGGGGGTGCCGCCTTCCGGGCCGATGGATAGTCAGGCTTTGCGGCTGGCCAATCGTCTGGTGGGGAATGCCGAGGGGGCCGCCGCACTGGAGCTCACCATCACCGGCCCAAGCTTGCGCTTTAACCGCGCCAGCGTGATCGCGCTGACCGGGGCTGCCATGCAGGCCACGCTGGATGGCGAAGCGCTGGCCTTATGGCGCGCGATACCCGTCGCCGCCGGTAGCGTATTGCGTATCGGCGCCATCGAAGGCGGTGGTTGCCGCAGCTATCTAGCCGTGAGTGGCGGGCTGGATGTGCCGGATTATCTGGGTAGCAAATCCACTTTTACCCTCGGTCAGTTTGGCGGTCATGGCGGTCGCACCTTGCGGGTGGGGGACGTGCTGCATCTGGGCAGTGATGCAGACTGCGTGCCGAACGAATTGGCGCACACCGCCATCCCGCTCTATCCAGCGGATTGGGAAATCGGCGTGTTGTACGGCCCGCACGGCGCACCGGATTTCTTTACCGATGCCGATATCGACGCCTTCTTTAGCGCTGAATGGCAAGTGCATTACAACTCCAGCCGTACCGGCGTGCGGTTGATCGGCCCCAAGCCGCAATGGGCGCGGCGTGATGGTGGTGAGGCCGGGCTGCATCCGTCCAATATCCACGACAACGCCTATGCCATCGGCGCAATCGACTTTACCGGCGATATGCCGGTGATACTTGGTCCGGATGGGCCGAGTCTGGGCGGCTTTGTTTGTCCCGCCGTGGTCGTGGATGCTGAATTATGGAAGTTAGGGCAACTGCGCCCCGGCAATACCGTGCGTTTTAGATGCATCAACCGCGCACAGGCCACGACGCTGCACGCCGCGCAGGAGCAACGCATCGCCAGTTTGCAGG
>BBFD01000016.1 GCA_001313065.1 Silvimonas sp. JCM 19000 | reverse complement strand
CGCGAAGCCTGTCGCACGCGCTCGATTTGGGCTTGGCCGCCCGCCTGACGCATTACCCTGACATCGCCATCGAGCCGCCGCCCTCGCGCGTGAAGCCGATGCGGTCGCCAATGAAAGCGATTTGCAAAAGTTTATGCCGCGGCTCAAGAAATTCTGGATCCGGCTGGAGCTAAGCAATTCACAAGAAACGCGGCTGTGCGATGGCCTGTTAAGCCTGCTGCGCCTGCTTACCGACAATATTGGCGAGATCATCGTTGATGAGACCTGGGTTCGGGGCCAGATCGCCGTGGTACAAGAAATCATGGCGCAGCCGCTGGATATGCGGCTGATCTACGATGCCGAAGCCGGTATCAAGGAAGTGATCTACAAGCAAAGCGTGCTCAAGCAAGGGCTGCGGGAGGCGCAAGCGGCACTCAAATCGATGATGTCGACCTTTATTGATCGCCTCGGCACCATTTCCGACAGCACCGACCAATACCAGCAACGCATCACCACTTATTCCGAGCAAATCAGCCGCAGCAACAACCTGTCCGATCTGAAAGTGGTGTTGGAAAACCTGACCCACGACACCCGCTCGATGCAGCTTGATGTGGTGCGCAGTCGCGATGAATTGCTCGAAGCGCGCACCCGCGTCAACGAGGCACAAACCCGCATCGACGAGTTGGAAAAAAAAGAACTGCAGGCAGTCAGCGAAAAGGTACGCGAGGATCAGTTGACCGGGGCGATGAACCGGCGTGGTCTGGACGAAACCCTGGCGGTCGAATCCTCGCGCGCCCAGCGTAGCGGCAAGCCGCTGGGGCTGGCTTTGCTCGATATCGATAACTTCAAGAAGCTGAACGATTTGCGCGGCCATAGCGCAGGCGACCAGGCGCTGATCCATTTGGTGGCTGTGGTCAAATCGTTGCTGCGACCCACCGACAAAATCGCACGGTATGGCGGAGAGGAATTTGTACTGCTCCTGCCCGAAACCGATCTGCGTGAATCCGAAGCGGCCATGCTGCGTTTGCAGCGTGAGCTGACCCGGCGCTTCTTTTTTTGCACAACAACGACAAAGTGCTGATTACCTTCAGCGCGGGCGTTACCTTGTTGGCGCCGGGCGAAACCGGCAGCGAAGCCATCGACCGCGCCGATGCGGCGATGTACCGCGCCAAGCAAGCGGGCAAGAACCGAGTGGAAGTGGAAATGCCACCCGATGCGGTGGTGACTTAATGGCCCGGCGCTACGGCGCGGCCAGCGCGGCCAGCGCGGCCAGCGCGGTGATTATAAAAAACGGGCGAGGATAAAATCCTCGCCCGTTTTTTTTGCGCTATTGCGGCCTTCAAGCGCCAAACAATTCATCCGTGGTACACACCGCGGTACCGAGCTTGCCCACCACGATCCCGGCCGCACGATTGGACCACTGCATCGCTTCCGGCAAAGCCTGCCCCGCAGCCAGCATCAAACCCAGCGTGCCGATCACGGTATCGCCCGCACCGGATACGTCATACACCTCGCGTGCCAGCGTTGGCGTGTGATTAACGCCCTGTTTGCGGAACAACGTCATGCCTTCTTCGCTGCGGGTGACCAGCAGTGCATCCAGATCAAGCTGTTCACGCATAGACTGCGCCTTGGCCACCAGATCGGCCTCGTCGCGCCACGGGCCGGCCACCTGGCGAAACTCGGAGCGATTGGGCGTGAGCAAGGTCGCGCCACGATAGCGCGCATAGTCTTCACCCTTGGGATCAACCAGCACCGGTTTGTTGGCATTGCGTGCCGCCGCAATCATCTCGTAGACATGGCGCAAACCGCCCTTGCCGTAATCCGACAGGATGACCACGTCGATATCGGCCAACAAACGGCGGAAATCGTCGAGTTTGCTGGCCAGGATTTCGTGGCTGGGTGATTCCTCAAAATCGATGCGCAGCAACTGCTGTTGCTTGGCCAACACGCGCAGTTTGACGGTGGTGGCGATGGCCGGATCGCGATACAGCTGCGCATCTACGCCATCGGCGATCAGCAGACGCTCCAGGCTGTCGCCCGCCTCGTCCTCGCCCACCACGGCCAGCAGCGTCGCCTTGCCACCCAGCGCAGCGATATTGCGCGCCACGTTGGCGGCACCGCCAGCGCGCTCATCCGTTTTGCGGATGCGCGCCACCGGCACCGGCGCCTCGGGCGAGATGCGATCAACATCGCCAAACCAGTAGCGATCCAGCATCACATCGCCCACCACCAGCACACGGGCGGTGCTGACGGCGGCGCGTAATGCGGTTATTTCAGTAGTCTCAACGGCGGCCGATGGCGTCATAGTCAATTCCGTATTCACGAACCATGGCCGGGTCATACAGATTGCGGCCATCCAGGACCACCGGCTGCTTGAGCATGGTGGCAATGCGTTCAAAGTCCGGGCACTGGAATTCTTTCCATTCCGTCACGATCAACAACGCGTCGCGTCGGTGAGCGTGCCCATCGGGGACACCGAGTAATCGATGCGATCGCCCAGCGTGTGACGGGCTTCCTGCATGGCGACCGGGTCAAAGGCGCACACGGTCGCGCCGCGGCTGAGCAAGCATCAATGATGACCAGGCTGGGCGCTTCGCGCATGTCGTCGGTCCGTGGCTTGAAGGCCAGGCCCCACAGCGCAAAACGTCGACCGCGCAGATCTTCGCCAAAGCGGTCGATCACCTTCTGCAGTAGCCGCTCTTTTTTGCGTGTCGTTGACCGACTCCACTGCGCCGAGCACTTGCAGATCCATGCCGTATTCGCTGGCGGTGCGGCGCAGCGCTTTGACATCCTTGGGAAAACACGAGCCGCCATAGCCGCAGCCCGGATACAAAAAAAGCTATAACCGATGCGCGGATCAGAGCCGATGCCTTTGCGCACCAGTTCGATATCGGCACCCAGCTTTTCGGCCAGATTCGCCAATTCGTTCATAAACGAGATGCGCGTTGCCAGCATCGCATTGGCGGCGTATTTGGTCAGCTCGGCCGAACGGATATCCATCACCAGCATGCGTTCGTGATTGCGCTGGAACGGCTGGTAGATGCTGCGCATGATGCGGATGGCACGCTCATCTTCGGCGCGACCACAATACGATCGGGGCGCATAAAGTCATCGACGGCAGCGCCTTCTTTCAGGAATTCGGGGTTGGAGACCACGCCGAACGGCACTTCGATGCCGCGCCGGGCCAGTTCATCACGGATGGCTTCGGCCACCTTTTCTGCCGTGCCAACCGGCACGGTCGACTTATCGACCACTACTTTGTAGTCGGTCATGTATTTGCCGACATTGCGTGCTGCGGCCGTCACGTATTGCAGATCGGCCGAGCCATCTTCGCCGGGCGGCGTGCCTACCGCAATAAACTGCACCGTGCCGTGCGCCACCGATTCTTCGATATCGGTGCTGAAGCGCAGACGACCGGCTTCCACATTACGCGCCACCACGTCTTCGAGCCCCGGTTCGTAAATGGGGATGCCTCCTGCGCGCAAGATATCTATCTTGCGTTGGTCGAGGTCAAGACACAGCACGTCGTTGCCATATTCGGCAAGGCATGCGCCGGTCACCAGGCCAACGTAGCCTGTACCAATCACCGTAATTTTCATAAGCCCGTGACTTCCTTGATGTTCTGATTGATTTTTTTGCAGGGTGGCCAAGGGATCAGCGCTTTGCGTGATCGGGCGGCCAATCACCAGATAATCGGCGCCAGCACTTAGTGCGGCTGAGGCGTCATCACCCGGTTCTGGTCATCGAGGGCGGCGTCGGCGGGGCGGATACCGGGCGTCACCAGTTTAAAATCAGCGCCACAGAGCGCTTTGAGTTGTTGCGCTTCTTGCGCCGAGCACACTACGCCATCCAGCCCGCTCTGCTGCGCCAGTTGCGCCAGGCGGGGCACCTGCACTTCCGGCCCGGGCAAGCCCAGGTCAG
Organism: Silvimonas sp. JCM 19000; assembly: GCA_001313065.1. Next base: position 23,333 of record BBFD01000016.1, on the reverse strand, counting down.
CCAGTTGCGCGGCATCCATGCTGGTCAGCACCGTCACCGCGATCAGCAAGGGACGCTGCGGCAGGGCTTCCAGCGCATCACGCGTGGTTTCCATCATCTTGCGGCCGCCGGAGGCGTGCACATTGACCATCCAGACGCCCAATTGCGCCGCCGCTTTGCAGCTTGCGCCACGGTATTGGGAATGTCGTGGAATTTGAGGTCGAGAAACACATCGAAGCCACGCCCGATCAGGCTTTCCACCACGCCGGGGCCGGCCAGGGTGAATAGCTCTTTGCCCACCTTGAGCCGGCATTCCTGCGGGCTGACCCGATCGGCAAAAGCCAGCGCGGCTTTGGGATCAGCGTAATCGAGGGCGACGATAATGCGAGGATCTTGAGACATAGGTCCTTTTCAGCAGTGTGTTATCCGGTGAGCGCGGCGGCGCTCAGTGCGGCGTGCGGCTACGCTGGCCACGCACCGGGGAGAAGGTCTCCCACTCGGCGCAGGCCGGGCAGTGCCAGAAATACTGGCGCGCCTTGAAGCCACACGATCCGCAGTAATACATCGATTGCTCGCGCGTTGCGTCGTTAAGCAACTTCACGATGATTTCCAGCTCCGGCTTCTGGTCGTCCGGGGCGATCAACAGATGGGTTTCCAGCAAGCGGCGCAGGCCCGGCATGGTCGGGTGATTGCGCAAACGCTCGCGCACAAACTGGTAAGCGTCTTCCAGCCCCTTTTGCGCCATCAAACGCTCGTAGGTCAGGTCAAGCACATCCAGCTCGGGGTACTGGCTGAGCAAACGCAGTAGCAGATGCGTGCCTTCGGTGGTTTTGCCTTTGGCATCCCACGCGGTTAGCAGGCGGCGTGCCACCAGGGCCAGGTAATCCGGATCTTGCGATTCAATCGCCAGCCATTGCGCGATTGCCTCATCGGCATCGCCTGCAGCCATGGCCAGGTCACCCAGCAACGAACGCGCGCGTGCGCATTGGCGGTTGGCACTGAGCGCGGCGTTCAACTCGATATGCGCTTCTTCCGGCAAGGACCGCGACATGGCCTGCTCGGCCAGTTCACAGTGGAACTGGGCAATTTCGTGTTGATAGTTATGCGAATCGTCGCGCAGTTGTTGCGCGATCTCGATGGCTTTACGCCAGGCTTTTTTCTTGCTGATAGACCGCCAGCAACTCGGTACGAGCCAGGCGGGCGTTATCGGTATGTTGCAGCTCAGTCAGCAGTGATTCGGCCCGATCAAACAACCCGGCTTCATAAAATCCTGCGCCAGTTCAAATTGCGCTTGCTGCCGCTGCACATCGTTCAGCTCGTTACGGGCCAGCAATTTCTGGTGCATGCGGATCGCGCGCTCCAGTTCACCGCGGCGGCGGAACAAGTGGCCCAGCGTAAATTGCAGCTCGACCGTTTCGGCGTGGTGGCGTGCCACTTCAACATAGACATCGACGGCGCGATTGGTCTCGCCGTTCAACAGATAGTTAAGCCTTTGAAATACGCGGCAGGCAGCGAGCGTGTTTCGGACAAAACGTGTTTGATGTCGATACGTGCCGCCATCCAGCCCAGCGCAAAAAAACGCGGGCAAGGAGATCAGCACCAGTATTGGGAATCTAGCATGGACAAGGACCTGGCCAGTTGAGACTGGTCTTGCAGTCAAAAGAAAGAAACGTAAGCCGCTTACAGGGCGTCACGCGGTTGTTCCACCATCAGCGGCTCGCTGACCACTTCCACCGGCACCGGGGTGCGGGCACGCAATTCCTTGCGCAGGGTCACCACTTCGCGGCGCAGGCGGAACACCTGACCCAGCATGGCCAGAAAGGCGAACACGGCGCCAGCGGCAAAGAACACGAACAGGATCATCGAGAGCGGCGCTTCCCAGCTATAGCCGAGGAAGAATTGCAAAGACACCGTGTCGGCATTGTGCATGGCAAAGCCCAGCAACACGATAAACACCAGCAACTTGATCAACCCGTAGACGTAACGCATAGGCTTCCGCTCTGTTTAGATTACGGCCGTATTGTAGCCGATTAAGCCTGACGGGCTATCCCGGATTTCCCTTGCACCTGTAACCGCAGGGGCTTGCTGGCGATACATAGCTGGCCGCAAACGTAAAAAACGGCGCCCCGAAGGGCGCCGTTTCTGGTGGGCTATCAAGCCATTACAGCAGTTCGTCTACGCGCTCGCGCAGTTCCTTGCCCGCCTTGAAGTGGGGCACGAACTTTTCCGGAACCTCGACTCGAGAGCCGGATTTCGGATTGCGACCGACGCGTGGCGGCCGATAGTTGAGGTCAAAGCTGCCAAAGCCACGGATCTCGATGCGCTGACCTTGAGCCAGGCTTTTGGCCATGGCATCGAGGATGGTCTTGACGGCCAGCTCAGCGTCTTTGGTCACCAGTTGCGGATAGCGCGAGGTGAGTTTCGCGATGAGCTCGGACTTCGTCATGCTGCCTTGATTCCTTACTCAGCCGAGCCAGACAGCTTGGCTTTGAGCAGGGCACCCAGGTTGGTCGTACCAGCAGTGGCGTCGGACGACAGACGCGACATTGCGTCCTTCTCGTCGCCCATGTCCTTGGCTTTGATCGACAGGTTGATCGAACGGTTCTTGCGATCAACGTTGATGATCATGGCTTCAACCGCATCGCCTTCTTTCAGGACGGAACGGATGTCTTCAACGCGGTCACGCGAAACTTCGGTCGAACGCAGGTAGCCTTCAACTTCGTCGGTCAGCGCAATCACAGCACCCTTGGCATCCAGGGACTTGACGGTACCCTTGACGATGGCGCCCTTGTCGCTGCTGGCCACGTAGTTGTTGAACGGATCACCTTCGAGCTGCTTGATGCCCAGGGAGATACGCTCTTTGTCCACGTCGATCGACAGAACAACGGCTTCAACTTCGTCGCCCTTCTTGAAGTTGCGCACGGCTTCTTCGCCAGTCACTTGCCACGACAGGTCGGACAGGTGAACCAGGCCATCGATGCCGCCAGGCAGGCCAACGAACACGCCGAAGTCGGTAATCGACTTGATCGCGCCCTTCAGCTTGTCGCCCTTCTTGAAGTTTTCAGCGAATTCGTCCCAAGGATTAGCCGCGCATTGCTTCATGCCCAGGCTGATACGACGCTTCTCTTCGTCGATATCCAGGATCATCACTTCAACTTCGTCGCCCAGCGAAACAACCTTGGACGGATGAACGTTCTTGTTGGTCCAGTCCATTTCGGACACGTGCACCAGGCCTTCGATGCCTTGTTCGATTTCAACGAACGCGCCGTAGTCGGTCAGGTTGGTTACCTTGCCGAACAGACGGGTGCCTTGCGGGTAACGACGGGACAGGCCCACCCACGGATCTTCGCCCAGTTGCTTCAGACCCAGCGATACGCGGTTCTTCTCTTGGTCGAACTTCAGGACCTTGCTTCAACTTCATCGCCAACTGCCAGAACTTCGGACGGGTGCTTCACGCGACGCCATGCCAGATCGGTGATGTGCAGCAGACCATCGATGCCGCCCAGGTCCACGAAGCGCCGTAGTCGGTGATGTTCTTGACGATACCCTTGACCACTGCGCCTTCGCGCAGGGTTTCGAGCAGCTTCTGACGTTCTTCGCCCAGCGATTCTTCCAGAACGGCGCGACGCGAAACCACCACGTTGTTGCGCTTGCGATCCAGCTTGATCACCTTGAATTCGATCTGCTTGCCTTCGAACGGGGTGGTGTCTTTTACCGGACGGATGTCGACGAGCGAACCCGGCAGGAAGGCGCGCAGGCCATTGACCATAACGGTCAGGCCGCCCTTGACCTTGCCAGAGATCACACCGGTCATCACGGCGCCCTTCTCCAGGCAGTCTTCCAGCTCGATCCACGAGGCCAGGCGCTTGGCCTTTTCACGGGAGAGCTTGGTTTCGCCGTAGCCGTTTTCCAGGCTGTCGATCGCGACCGGCACGAAGTCGCCGATTGCAACTTCGACTTCGCCGTTGTCATTCTTGAACTCTTCCAGCGGAATCAGCGATTCCGACTTCAGACCGGCGTTCACGGTCACGAAGTTATTATCGATACCGACGACTTCGGCGGTAATCACTTCACCTGCGCGCATCTCTTGACGCGTGAGGCTTTCCTCGAAAAGCGCTGCAAAGCTTTCCATGGAAGTGTTGAGGGTTGCAGTTGTCATGTGTTGAGAAGTTCCAGCATCCCCGGACTTGAGGCCCGGAGGGGGGTTAGTTACACCAGATCAGGCCTGCTTTGCGCAGGATTGATCACCAAAACGCGCCTGTCGGCGCAAAGGCGAGCCGGCCACCAGCTACAGGGACGACTCGCGAAAGCAGCGATGTTAAAGAATTCTTCGCATCGCTTCAAGTATTTAGCGATTATCGGAAGGTCAGTGCGGTGCGGCCGCTTGCCACCACTGCAACACCTGGCCTACCGCCGCCTCGATACCCAGCGCCGAAGTCTCGAGCAAATGCGCGTCCGGCAGTTGCTGCAAGGGGGCCACGCTACGCGCGCGGTCACGGGCGTCGCGCGCCTCAAGGTCAGCGGTAATGGCCGCCAGGTCTGCGCTTTCGCCCCGCCCGAGCAGCTGTTTGTAACGACGGGTGGCCCGCACTTCGGCAGTCGCCGTCAAAAAAAATACTTTGAGCGGCGCTTGCGGAAACACCACCGAACCCATGTCACGACCGTCGGCCACCAGGCCTGGCATCTGCGCAAATGCACGCTGCCGTTCCAGCAAGGCCGCACGCACCAACGGCAGAGCGGCAACCTGCGACGCGCCCACGCCTATCGTCTCGGAGCGAATGACGTGACTGACATCGTCGCCCGCCAGAAAGATATGCTCGCCTTCAAAGCGCACATCCAGGCCGTGCGCGATGGCAGCCACGCCATGTTCGTCATCCCAGTGGATGCTTTGCCGGCTGGCCGCCAACGCGGTCAGCCGGTACAGCGCACCGGAATCGAGATAATGAAAACCCAGCGCCGCCGCCACACGTTGCGCGATGGTGCCTTTGCCAGATGCCGACGGGCCATCAATGGCGATTACCGGTACGGCCATGCTTAGCCTCGTCCTGCCAGAATGTCTTCGATGCGAGCCAGTTCTTCGACCGAGAAGTCCAGGTTCTTGACCGCACCCAGATTTTCTTCAATCTGTTCCACGCGGCTAGCGCCGATGATGACAGTGGTGACGGTACGCAAGGCCCACGCCAGCGACATCTGGGCCAGGGTCTGCCCGCGCGCCACCGCTACTTCGTTCAGCTTTTTTGACTTGCGCCAGGCGTTGCTCCACCTTGTCAGTCGACAGGAAGGGATTGCTGCTGTCGGCCGCGCGCGAATCGGCAGGCACGCCATTCAGATAGCGGCTGGTCAGCAGGCCTTGCGCCAGCGGGCAGAAGGCAATGGAGCCTATGCCTTCGTCTTGCAGCACGTCGGTCAGGCCATCTTCAATCCAGCGATCAAACATCGAATACGACGGCTGATGGATCAGGCAGGGCGTACCCAATTCTTTCAGCACGCGTGCCGCCACTTTGGTTTGCTCGGCCGAGTACGAAGAAATACCTACGTACAGCGCCTTGCCCTGACGCACGATGGCATCGAGCGCGCCCATGGTTTCCTCGATCGGGGTATCCGGGTCAGGACGATGCGAATAAAAGATGTCGACGTAGTCCAGGCCCATACGCTTCAGGCTTTGATCACAACTGGCCATCAGGTATTTGCGGCTACCGAAATCGCCATACGGACCGGGCCACATTTGCCAGCCAGCCTTGGACGAAATGATCAGTTCATCGCGATACGGCTTGAGATCAGTGGCCAGCAAACGGCCGAAGGTTTCTTCGGCAGAACCGGCGGGCGGACCGTAGTTGTTGGCCAGATCAAAGTGGGTGATACCGGCGTCGAACGCCGCGCGCACCATGGCGCGCGAGTTATCAAACGGCTTGTTATCGCCAAAATTGTGCCAGAGGCCCAGCGAGATGGCCGGTAGCTTGAGGCCGCTATTGCCGCAGCGGCGATAAGGCATGCGGTCATCGTAACGGTCGGGGTGCGCAATATAAGTCATGCTTTATTCCTGTCCATGTGTGTTGTCGTAATGGCTGGCCCGTGCCGGGCGCAGCCTTGTTGTTTTTGCTTTAGGCGTTATTGCTTGCGGTTGCCCCATGCCACGCGGGCCTTGCTGGCCTGCGCGAAATAGTCGGTAATGGCCGCGGGGTCACCCGCCTCTACCATGCTGATCACGCGTTGCAACTGGTCCGCGCAGGCGGTCAGGTCTTGCAACAGCGCGTCACGATTGGCCAGAGCGATATCGCGCCACATATCCGGATGCGAACCGGCGATGCGCGTGAAATCGCGAAAACCCGAGGCGGCAAAGTCGAGGCAGATGTCCGCGTCGGCACGCGCCAGTACGGTATTCATATATGCAAAGGCCAGCAAGTGAGGCATATGGCTTACAGCGGCAAACACGCCGTCATGTTGCCGCGCCTCCAGCGTGTGCACCACCGCCCCGCATTGCTGCCACAGCGCTTGCACTCGGGCGGTGCTGGCCGGGTCGGTTTCCGGCAACGGGGTGAGCACCACGCGGCGGCCTTCAAACAAACCATATTGCGCCGCGGCGGCACCGGATAGGTCCGACCCGGCAATCGGATGTCCGGGCACGCACCACGCCAGATGTGCGGGCAAATGCTGGCGGAACAGCGCGCAGACGTCCTGCTTGGTAGAGCCGCCATCGGTCACCAGACAACCAGGCGCAAGGTGCGGTGCGATGCGTTGCATCAGCGCGCCCATCTGACCCACCGGCGTGGCCAGCAACACCAGATCAGCATCGATGACGGCTTCGGCGGCATCGGCCGTGGCGGCATCGATTACATTCAGTTCGATCGCGCGCGCCAGATTATCGGGATTACGTCCGACGCCCACCACCTGCTGCACCATACGCACCCGCTTCAACGCCAGCGCAAACGAGCCGCCGATCAGGCCGGCGCCCAGCAGCACCAGTTTTCGTACTGGGGTCATTGCGCTTTACCTTGCACGTCCTCTTCCCTGTAGGTGCTGATGATCTGCAGCAAGGCGCGCTTGACGCTGGCGCCATCGGCGGGCGGGTTAGCCACCGGTGTTTCGGAAATCCGCAGTGTGTACAGCTTGCCTGGGGCGTAGTTGAAGCCTCGATGCCGCCGTACAGCAACTGCCACGGCGCGTCTGCCTTCTCACGGATCTGCAGGCAATCCATTTTGGCGGCACCGGCCGAGCACGGCTGGGTCTCGGGCGCAATCTGCACCACCTTTTCGACGATCTGCGCCTTGTGCGCGAATACTAACTGGTCATTGGTGCCCGACAGCAGCACCAGTTTGCCGTCCTTGCTCAACTGATAGCTTTTGGCGCTATTGAGCAATTGCAGCACATCGCGTTCTTTTTTTTCCGACGACTCGGTATCAAGGCAGGCCATACGCGTACCCGCCAATGGCCCGATCTTGAACGGCTGCGCCTTGATCGCGCCATATAGCGATTGCAGCCAGAAAAAACCACTGATATTGCCGCCTTTGATGCTCAGCGTAACCGGGCGCTGCTGCTCATCGATGGCTTTGGCCGACAGTTCCTGGCCATTGATGCGCCACGATTGCAATTCATAATCGCCATCGAGCAGCGAGCGCGCTTGCGCGGTCAGACTGACCGCCAGCAATGCGCTGGCCAAGAGCAAGGTTTGCAGCAATTTCATTGGGTTCTCCGGGAATAGTTTTGTATTTGCCATCGGGTGCGACCACCCGCACGCACTTGAGTTGCCGCGCCCGCGTTTCGACCAGTCGCCGCGGGCGGCTTGCTGGATGATCAGATGGAACGCCCTACCGCCTGGGCAATCGCACCCAGCGTCGTCATCAGTTGCTTCAACTCTGCGGGCGTGAGCGCCTGATCGGCATCGCACCATGCTTCGCACGGGTTGGGATGCATTTCGATCAGCAAGCCATCCGCCCCCGCCGCCACCGCCGCTTGCGCCAGGGCGGGCACCATCCAGCTTTGCCGCCGGCATGGCTAGGGTCGACGATAACGGGCAAGTGGGTTTCACGCTTGATGACCGGGATGGCGGTGATGTCGAGCACGTTGCGATAGGCGGTTTCAAAGGTACGAATGCCGCGCTCGCAGAAAATAATGTTGTGGTTGCCGCCCGCCGCAATGTATTCGGCCGACATCAGCCATTCCGCGATTGTGGCCGACAGGCCGCGCTTGAGGATAACGGGTTTGTTGACGCGCCCTACTTCCTTGAGCAGATCAAAGTTCTGCATATTGCGCGCGCCGATCTGGATGACATCGACTTCATGCTCGATAAAGGTGTCGAGCATGCGCACGTCCATCAGCTCGGTAACGATGGGCAGATTGTGTTGCCGCGCCGAACGCTGAAAGAACTCCAGTCCTTCCACCCCCAGGCCCTGAAATGCGTACGCTGGTGCGTGGCTTGAAGGCGCCGCCGCGCATCATGCGACACCCGGCTGCGGCCACGGCGGCGGCCGATTCATCCATCTGCGCTTGCGTCTCGACCGAACACGGCCCGCCAATCACCTGAATCTGCTCTCCGCCAATCGGAATACCGCGCACCCGGATGACCGAGCCTTGCGGGTGCGTGGCGCGCGCGACAATCTTGTACTGCTTGGCCACCCGATGCGCGCGCTCCACGCCGGGCAGAATCTCGAAATGCGCCAGGTCCAGCTTGTTTTCGTCACCGATGGCACCAATGATGGTCAGTTCCGCGCCGCGCGACACATGCTCTTGCAGACCCGCTTTACGGATCTCGCTGATGACGCCGTCGATGTGTGCAGCGGTGGCGTTTTGTTGCATGACGATAATCATGTTTGTTCCTGGATATTCATGTCGTAAAAAACGTGATGACTTGCAGCGCAAGACCCCGATTGGAAACCAGCGCGCGCGAACAGGCAACCTCAACAAGTGCAACTCACGCATAGCCGCGCTTTACGCGGACGTGTTTTAGCGTAATCGAAACCCACCCCAGCACAAGGCCGATATGGATTTACTCACCCGCTTATTGATCAATCTGATCACCCAGGCCGCGCTGGTTGAGGCGCGTGATGCGTGGGCGGGCGGGCATTTGTGGCGGGTAGCGCAAATGGCGCGACGGCTGGCGCTTGATCTCAAATTGCCTGCACCAGACGTGGCACACATTACGCTCGGCGCGCTGGTTCATGATCTCGGCAAGATTGGTGTTGCCGAAGCCATACTCAACAAACCGACCCGTCTGACCGATGAAGAGTTCGATGCCGTGCGCGCGCATCCGGAAACCGGTCTGGCGCATTGGTGGGGCATCCGCTAGCCCATCTGGTGCGCGAAGCGGTGCTGATGCATCACGAAACGCCCGACGGCACCGGCTATCCGCAAGGGCTGCAGGGCGATGCTTTGCCGCTGGTGGCGCGCATAGTAGGTCTGGTGGATGCCTTTGATGCGATGACTTCGACGCGTTCTTATCGCCGCCAGCTCAGCACGGAGGCGGCACTGCTGGCAATTGAAGACAATATCGATACGCAGTTTGATGGCGCGCTGGCGCGGCATTTTATCAAGATGGCGCGTGCGGGCGCTTTTGATGACATCGTTGGCCATTCCGAACAAGGCATCGCCATGCAGCAGTGCCCCACTTGCGGCCCCATCATCGCCATTCCGCACAAAACCCGCAGCGGCGATGTGATTGCCTGTCCGGCTTGTCGCACCGGTTTCAAGGTATTGGGCAATGCCAACGACTGGCATTTGCGTCCCCTGCCCGTGCATCTGAGTGCGCGGCCACTGAGCGTGATCATGAACTGGTGCAATGCCTGGCGCAGGACATCCGCGCGCAACTGGATGAGCGCGCGGTGCTGGGCGTTTAAGGCCGGGCCAACTAGACGCTGCGAAACTGCTGCGCGGCGACCCGCAAGTAATAGAACATCGAAATGATGGTAAGCAGGCCCGCGATATACAGCGCCAACATGCCGATAAACAAGGTGGGCACGCCGGGAATCAGCGGGTCATTCCACAGCAAAAAACAGGATGGCGATCATCTGGGCCGTGGTTTTGAGTTTGCCGATGGTGGCAACGGCCACGCTGCGCGATTTGCCCAGTTGCGCCATCCACTCGCGTAAAGCAGAAATGGTGATTTCGCGGCCTATGATAATGACGGCCAACCACGACGGCGCGCGTTCCAGTTCCACCAGCAGGATCAGCGCGGCCGCCACCATCAGCTTGTCGGCTACGGGGTCTAGAAAGGCGCCAAACGAAGAGGTCTGATTCCAGCGCCGCGCCAGAAAACCATCAAACCAGTCGGTGAGCGCTGCCACGGCAAAGATGGCGGTACCGATCATGTTCTTCATCGGCATGGCAATTGCGGTGTCGGGCAGATAAAACAAGCCGACAAATACCGGAATTGCGGCTACACGCAGCCAGGTCAGAAAGATCGGCAGATTAAAAGGCATCGCGGGCCACGGTCCGGTTCAAAACCCGCATTCTAACAGCACAAGCGCGGCTAGTCTTACAGCGATGCCCGCATTTACATGCCTTATCAAATTGGCATCGCTGTGTGCTTATGCCAGCGCGACTAGCCGCGTAATGCGGCGTGGATTTTCTCTGCGAGCGCCTGGCTGATGCCATCGACCTGCATCAAATCGTCGACGCCAGCGCCTTTTACGCCTTGCAAACCGCCAAAGCGCGCCAGCAATTTCTGCCGCCGCTTGGGCCCCACGCCCTCGATCTCTTCCAGACTGGATGCCACCCGCGCTTTGCGCGGCGGGCGCGGTGCCCGGTAATGGCAAAACGATGCGCCTCGTCACGGATTTGCTGGATCAGATGCAAGCCGGGATGGTCACGCGGCAATTGCAGCACGTTGTGCGTTGTGGCAAACACCAGTTGTTCGAGCCCGGCTTTGCGCGTCTCGCCTTTCGCCACACCGATCAGCGCGGGTTGCGGCAAGCCAACCTCCTCCATCACCGCTTCTGCCATGGACAGCTGGCCCTTGCCGCCATCGATCAAAATCAGATCAGGCACCTTACCTTCACCGGCCGCAATTTTCTCATAACGGCGCGTCAGGGCCTGGCGCATGGCGGCATAGTCATCGCCCGGCGTAATGCCATTGATGTTGTAGCGGCGGTACTGACTGGTCTGGATATCGCCATCATCAAATACCACGCACGAGGCAACGGTGGCCTCGCCCATGGTGTGCGAAATATCAAAGCATTCAATCCGCGCCGCATCTTCCGGCAGGCCCAGGGCTTCGATCAGCGCCTGCAAACGGCCGGACTGGCTGGCGGCGTGACTGCTGCGTTGCTGGATGGCCAGGCTGGCATTTTTTGCGCGCCATCTCCAGCCAGACGCGGCGTTCACCATTGGGATTGGCATTGATGATGACTTTGCGCTGCGCTTGCTCGGTCAGCAGCTGCGTCAGCACATCCAGATTGGGCGGGGCCGGTGCACAGATCACCACCGGCGGCACGCTCCGATCCAGATAATGCTGGGCGAGGAAGGCTTCGATGGCCTCGGCCTCGTCGTAATCCTCGGCATGCGTCGGAAACAGGTTCTTGTCGCCCACATGCCGCCCGCCGCGCACCATGGCCAGGTTGAGACAGACCGTGCCGTTCTCGACCACGGCGGCAATGATGTCGGCGTCGAGCTCGTTGGTATTACTCGACACAAACTGACGTTCCTGGATGCGCGCCAAGGCCTGGATTTGATCACGCACGGCGGCCGCTTCTTCAAACTTCCAGTCCTCTGACAATCGCGCCATGCGCGACTCCAGCTCCAGCAGTAATTCATTGGCGCGGCCATTGAGAAACAGCACCGCGTTATTAACGTCGGCGCGATAGTCCTCGGGCGTAATCAGGTCGACGCAAGGCGCCGAACAGCGCTTGATCTGATGCAACAAACAGGGACGCGAACGATTGGCAAACACGGTGTCTTCGCAAGTGCGCAGCTTGAACACCTTTTGCAATAACTGAATGCTTTCCTTTACCACGTAGCCGCTGGGAAAAGGCCCGAAATACTGATTACGCTTGTCCAGCGACCCCCGGTAATACGCCAGACGCGGCGTTTTGTGGCCGGTTACCACCAGATAGGGATAACTTTTGTCGTCGCGAAACAAGATGTTGTAACGCGGTGCCAGCGCCTTGATCAGATTGTTTTCCAGCACCAACGCTTCGGCTTCGGAACGCACCACGGTGGTTTCGATGCGGTCCACTTGCGTCAGCATCAGGCGGATGCGCGGGCTGTGGTCGTTCTTCTGAAAATACGAGCCGACGCGCTTACGCAAGCTGATGGCCTTGCCCACGTATAACACCGTGCCGTCGGCCGCCAGCATGCGATACACGCCGGGCAACAAAGGCAAGGCTTTGACAAACGCCAGATGGCGTTCATGGCGGGCTTGGGGGTCGGAATCGGGAGCGGCTTGCGCCACGGTGTCGGACATGAGAGGCCTGAATCAAAATTCAGCCTCGATTTTAGCAACAGTCTGAGGTGCTGTGCAGCTTGCCAGCCGGATGCAGATTGCCACCGCGTGCGCCGCAGCGGCGACTTGCTGCACCGAGGGATAGCTGGGCGCCAGGCGCAAATACTGATCATGCGGATCGCCCGCCGGAAAACTGCTGCCCGCAGGGGTCAGTAGCACACCCGCGGCGCGCGCCAGCTCGACCACGCGGCTGGCCGTGCCGGGTGGCACGCACACATGCACAAAATAGCCGCCTTCGGGCCGGGTCCAGCTCACACCGGGCACATCGGATAAATGTGCAGCAAACGCCGTATAGATCGCCGCAAAGCGCGGCCGCAATAAAGCGGCATGCTGGCGCATTAACGCGTCCAGGGTGCGGCCATTACGCAAAAAAGCGCACATGCCGCAATTGATTGATTTTATCCGGGCCAATACTGCGGATTTGCGCGTGCATTTGCCACCACGCCACGGTTTCCGGCCCTGCCGCCATGGCGGCGACGCCGGCATTGGCAAAAGTGATTTTGGAAGTGGACGTAAATACCAGTGCACGTTCCGGATGCCCCGCCGCGGCGCAGGCCTCGAGCATATTCAGCTGTGCTTGCGGCTGCGGCGTTAAATGATGAAAACGATAGGCGTCATCCACCAACAAACGAAAATCCGGCGCCGCCGTGGGCATTTGCGCCAGACGTCGAATCGTGGCATCCGAATAACTGTCGCCCGTTGGATTGTTATAACGCGGCACGCACCACATGCCTTTGATGGCCGGATCACGGGCCACCAGCTGTTCTACCTGCTCCATATCCGGCCCATCAGTATTGATCGCCACGGGATACAGCCGTATGCCATAACGCTGGCACAAAGCAAAATGGCGGTCATAACCAGGCACCGATGCAATAAAGGCAATATCGGGCGTGCTTTGCCACGGCTTATGGCCCGGCAGGCCATGAAACAAGGCATACACCAAAACGTCGTGCAGCAATTCCAGCGTGGCGCAGCCCGATACGATGGTTTGTGCGGCAGGCGCGCCCAGCAATTCGCCAAACAATTGCCGCGCCTCGGCGATACCCGCAATACCCCCGTAATTGCGGCAATCCATGCCGTCTGCCGCCAGGCAATCATCCAGCAACTGGCGCGTAAGCATGGCCATGGATAAATCCAGTTGTTGCGGCGAGGGTTTGCCGCGCGATAAATCCAGATTCAGGTTTTGCTGCAACAGCGACTGATATTCAATTGCGGCGTCCAGCATGGTTTTGACCTCGGCGCGAATAAACGGATGCGGCCCAATTTAAAACCGCCGCCATTTGTGGCACAGAGCAGCTTGGGCTAAAGTCAGGCGCACTTATCCGGTCGATCGAGCAGAAACGTGAGCCCAACGCATCCTGTGTTTTTTGGCTATGCCATTGCATGAGCACAGCCCCAAAGTGACGCAAATCGTGGAGCGGATTCAGGCGGCGATCCAGCAACAGCAATTGATGGCCGGAACACGCTTGCCTCGGTGCGGCAATTAAGCGGATTGCTCGGGGTCGGCCGCGCCACCCTGAATGACGCGCTGGACCGCTTGCGCGCGCAGGGTCTGATCGAATCGCGGCAAGGCATAGGCCATTTCGTTGCCCGCAGCCCGATTAATCCCATGCCGCGCGCCGCGGCGCGCAATCCTGCCGATCCCTTATTGGCTGTGCGCCTGGCCTTGCTGAATGAAAACGGCTTTTTGCGCGCAGGTTGCGGCTTTCTGCCCGAGCAGGGCTTGCCGGAAGCGGCCTTATTGCGCGCTATGCGCGCGGCGGTGCGTTCGCCGATATTGAAACCGTCCGAAAGTAATAGCGGCGAGGGTTATCTGCCTTTGCGCAGCGCATTGCGGCAGAAAATTGCCCGTTTGGGGCTGGATGCGACTGAAGATCAAATTGTGACCACCTCAGGCACGCTCGCCAGCATAGATCTGTTATTGCGCTTGTTATTACAGCCTGGCGATAAAGTATTGCTGGACGAGCCCGGCTATTTTTTTCTTTGCGCAGCAATGTACAACTACATGGCGCGGACATCGTCAGCATTGCGCGCAATGAGCACGGGCTGGATATGCCCGCCCTGGAGCGCGTGGTCAGAACGCAGCGCCCCCGTGTGTATGTGATCAATAGCGCGTTGCATAATCCATGCGGCCACTCGCTCGCACCGGCTCAGGCCAGCCAGTTAGTGGCGCTGGCGCGGCAATACGATATGCACATTATTGAAGACGACGTGTATTGCGATCTGCAATCCCACCCCACTCCGCGGCTGGCGGCTTTGGGCGGGCTGGCGCAGGTGAGTTATATCAGCGGTTTTTTCCAAAACCTTGTCGCCCAATATCCGCAGCAGTTACGTGGTGGCCCAGCCGCAATTGGCGCAACGCCTGGCGCAATTAAAACTGGCCAGTGGCGCAATGACGTCCACCATGACAGAGCAAATCATTTATCGCGTGCTCAGCGACGGCGATTATGCGCGGCATATCAATCGCGTGCAGGCGCAGCTATTCAGCGCCGCACAACGGGTGAGCAAACAACTGCGGCAACTGGGTTTTGCCATCGCCGACGGCATGGGCGAAGGATTATTTATCTGGGCACGCTTGCCGCCGGGCATGGATGCGCAAGCGCTCAGTGAAATGGCATTGCAACAACATATTGCGCTGGCACCCGGCAATCTGTTTAGCCAGGCCGCATCAGCCGCCAGTATCTGCGTTTTAATGTCGCACATTCGGATCAGCGCTTTGTGGCAATGGCTCAGCACCGCGCTGGCGTGCACTGAGACGCCAGCGGATACAGCCGCTTAACCGGTCCGATGCATCGCTTTAAACCGCGACGGCGTTAATCCGCTTTGCCCGGAGAAGAATCGCGAAAACGCCGAGACCGAAGAAAAGCCGAGCATATCGCTGACATTGGAAATTGAAGCCTGGTCTTGCAACAACATTTGCTTGGCTTTTTTTTCAAGCGCACTTGTGCGGTAATGCGCTGAAAATGGGTGCCTTCTTTCTGCAGCAAACGGTGCAAGGTAAAGCGCGAGGTATGCAGCCGCTGGCACACCATTTCCAACAAGCTGTTGTCGCCGGCAAAAAAACTGCAATGGGGTTGACCAATTCATCCACCAGCGCCTGCACCCGGGCAGCAAAAGAATAGCGCTGCTGCAAGGCTTCGACCTCCGCCGTGGCCTGACCATAAATCACCTGATAGGCCACGCGGTTATGCTGCGCATAGGCCTGCCCTGCCGTGGGCAAATGCAAAGCCATCCAGTTGCGCGCTTGTCCGAAGCGCAAGCGACATTGCTCTTGTTCTTGCGCCCGCTGCCAGCCCGGAAACGGCGAGCCGGCAAGCGCAATCGACACCGGCAAATGCGGATCATCCAGATATTGCCGAGCCAGGCGCGCCAACAACATCAGATTGCCAAAAGCGCTATAGGCGGTGCGTTCGCTACCCCCATCCAGAATATATTCAAATTCAAAATATCCGTTTTGCTCGCGAATCAATACATCGTCCACATCGCCGATCAAAGCGCGCAATTTCAAGAAATTGGCAAAGGCCTCTTGCAAGCTTGGCGAATTGGCGACCACGCAAATGACGGTACTGAATGGCGCGGTGGATAGAATTTCGCTCATGCTATGCGGATGATGCTCTGGCGGCGCCAGACGCTCCGTCAAATTCAGCATCGCGATATGTTTTTTCTGCCGGAATTCGCCCCTGCGCATCGCGCGCTTCGGCCTCGGCAATGCCGGTAATGCGTTGAAATTCCCGCACACTCATGCCACTGGCTTTTGCGGATTCCAGCCCTAATAACGCCAGCTTGCTGGTTACGGTTTTCGACCACGGCGTCATCAACAAAACCTCATCATAATCAAACACTAACGCTGCATTGCAACATGCAGTCATTGCACCAAACCACGCTAACACAGCTGGCAAACCAGCCCGGTCAGGCATACGCCTTATGTCGCCACTTGCACCACTGCATTAAAAAAACCGGCCCGCCGCCATAAGACGGACGGGCCGGTTTTAGCAAAGTCCAGTTATTTGCTGATGGGCAGGATTTTTTTCTTCCAGGGTGAGTGCTTTACTCAATGCATTGCTATCCCGCGATGAGGCGGCCGCATAAAAGGTGTAAGCGCCTGGTGGAATACGCCATTGGTGCAGATTGATATCCCACACCGCCAGACGTTCGTTCTTGACGTTGACGGTCACGGTTTTCGCTTCGCCTGCCGCCAATTGCACTTTTTGCCAACCAATCAATCGACGCGGTGGTTCACCGGCTGCGGTCGGCATTGCGCTATATAGTTGCGCCACTTCGGCGCCAGCGACATTGCCGCTGTTCTTGACGGTAAAGCTGGCGGTGAGATTGCCACTGCTATCCACGGACGTACTCAAGCCCGAATAGGCAAACGTGGTGTAGGACAAACCATAGCCAAACGGAAACAAGGGCTGGATATTCTGCGCGTCATACCAGCGATAGCCCATTTGCAGACCTTCGCTATAGGTCACGTTCAAATCCGTGCTGGAAATCGCCTTTTGGGGCTGATCGGTGTCCGCTTGCGGAAAAGTAATCGGCAATTTGCCCGACGGATTAGTGCTGCCAAACAATATATTGGCAATTGCCGGACCGCCTTGCATTCCCGGGTACCACGCTTCCAGCACGGCATGGACATTGTTCAGCCAGGGCATGGTGACCGCAGTACCGCTTTCCAGCACCACAATACTGCGTTTGGCGCTGGCGGCGACGGCGGCAATCAAAGCGTTCTGGTCATAGGCCTGATTGGCCGGGTCGGTCACATTGCTGGGCAACGCCAGGGACGCCAAATCGCCGCCTTCGGTTTCCCATTGCGTGCCAAACAGTATGGTCACGTCGGCATTGGCCGCAGCGGCGGCCGCAGCGGTGGCATCCGAACCATCCAGATAAGTCACCGTCGCATTGGGCGCTTTTGCCTGGATGGCATTGAGTGGCGAAGATTTGTACCAGGTGGCGCACGCGGTAACCTGGCCACCAATCATGGCGGAAGGCTGCAAGCAAGTGACGGCATTGCCATCACGCGGCGGGGTTAATCCGGAGCCACCGCCGGCCAATACGCCCACATCGGCATGACCACCAATCACCACAATGCTGCTGATGGTACTGGCATTCAGCGGCAATACCGCTGCGCTGGAATTGCTCGGCGCTGCGTTTTTTTAAGCAGAACCATGGATTGTTCTGCCGCCGCTTGCGTCGCCGCATTACCTGCGGCTTGATCTATCGTGCCATTCAGCGCGGCCGGGCTATCGAATATGCCAGGCGGATCAAGGTACGTAATTTACGCTGCACCATATCGTCCAGCCGCGATTGCGCCACCGAGCCGTTTTGCACCGCTGCTTTCAGCTTCTGATTGAAATAAGTAGCGATCCCATAAAAGCCCGTGCTGTCGTCTGTGGACCCGCCTTCTTCTTCATCCAGGCCGGCATTTGCCCCGCGTACGGTATCGGTCAGCGCTTCAAACCAGTCCGATTGCACCTTGCCTTTAAAGCCCCACTCGGTTTTGAGCACATCAGTCAGCAGATATTTGTTTTCGCAGGCTTTGGTGCCATTCAGCAGATTGTACGAACACATGATATTGCCGGGCTGGCCGTTCTTGACGCCAATTTCAAACGGCAACAAATGCAATTCACGTAGCGTGCGTTCGTCGATGATGGAATTGGAGGTAAACCGATTGGTTTCCTGATCATTGGCCGCGTAATGCTTGATGGTGGCCACCACTTTCTGATCCTGCGTGCCGGTGGTGCGCGCCGCGATCATGTAACCAGCTAATACCGGATCTTCGCCCATGTATTCAAAAGTGCGGCCATTACGCAATTCACGCGCCAGATCGACGCCACCACCCAGGCCTTCGGTAAAGCCAATGGTGCGTAATTCCTTGCCGATTTGCGCGCCATAGTCATAAGCCAGTTGGGTGTCCCAACTGGCGGCCAAGGCAATGGTTGAAGCATGGCCGTGGCGCCATTGACCACGGGCGAGCCATTCAAGGTCTGATAGACGCCGGTGGCGGAATCAGCAATGTAGTAATCCGGAATACCCAGCCGCGGAATGCCTGGTATATAACCCGCGCCGCCCAGCGGGCCGGTCTGGGTGCCCACACCGTGAACCAGTTGAATCTTCTCATCCTGCGTCATCTGGGCGACCAGGGCGGCCGCGCGCTGATCAGCAATGGCGTCCAGATCGGGCGTGGTGGTGGCGGTCGATGTTGTAGTTCCATCATTACCACTACCGCACGCGGCCAGCAGCGCAGCGCAGAGCGTGGTCAATATCCAGGGTGTGCGAGTCGTCATACTTGCCTCCATGTATCCCGAGGGCCGATATATGTATCGGTAACGGGTGTTATCGGAACAAGAATGGTAGTCGCGGTTTTAAAACTACACTTTGCACGCCGTTGCGGGTTTTGGCATGGCGTGCTGCTGCGGGCGTGAACGGGGTAAGGGGATAACCTGAGGGGCGTCGCGGCGAACGGTCCATCAGCGCGCGGCAGATATGGTGGCGGGCTCAAGGCGGCTGTGCGCGTATCTTTCTGTTGGCGAAAAGCGCCAGCGAGTGGCAATCCAGAATACTGGCGCCGCTCCGCTATTCCAGTACCAGCCGGATCTGGCCTGCACGCACAAAATCCTGATCGTTGCGAGAGATACCACTACAGGCAGGATCTGGATCCAGCGATAAATAGAATTCGCCGGATTCAGCGCGAATTAATCTGAGATGCTCAACAGTGCCGTATATATGTTGATCCGAATGATAAAAGCCCGCTTCGGCCACTTGGTCAAAACGCAGGCGCGCGATGGCGTAATCAGCGCCCGCTCTTGCCTTGAACACCAGTTCAATAAACATTCCGCTATCCGCGTCTTTCCAGCACATGCTGGTCAGTGCCGCATCTAGCAGACTGTTACGACCCGATAAATAGCGTATGACTTCCACGCCTGAATACGCGCTCGCCATGGTGAGGACCATCCGGTTTTTTGCCCAATGCAGGCGCTGGCAGATTAATCGTTCCGGCAACCTCATTCAATGGCCACCCGCCACCGATTGGATCAAGGCTGCATGGTGTAGATATTCCCAACAGTCAGCCACTGTGATCCCCTTTATCATCGCGCCTCCGCGGCTTATCACGTTTGCGGTAGGTGCCATCGGTTTGCCGCGCTGCCGTCCAGCCCAAAAGGTTGAGCACAGCGCTGCGGGCAGGCCAGGATGGAGCGTGCAATCCAACACATCCTTGCAAGGGCTGGCCGTCCGGGCTGGCAAGACGATATGACTCAACGCGACGGTTTTACTTCAACATTTGGCGTGCTGGTCGCGACGCTGGGCTCGGCGGTGGGGCTGGGCAATATCTGGAAATTTCCTTATCTGACCGGCACCAATGGTGGCGCTGGCTTTCTGCTGGTTTATTTGCTGGCGACTTTGTTGTTGGGCCTGCCGGTGATGATTGCCGAAACCATGCTCGGCCGTGCCACGCGCGCCAATGCGGTGACCGCCTTTGAGCGTTTGCGGCCCACGCAGCCGTTCTGGCAAATCATTGGCTATATGGGCTTGCTGGCAGCGGTTTTAATTCTCGGTTTTTTACACCGAAGTGGCGGGCTGGGTATTTGCTATATCGCCAAGGCCATCAGCGTTCCTTGATTCATGGCGATGCGGCAGCGGCACAAGCGCAATTCGCTCAGACCATTAGCGCACCGGGCTCGGCTTTATTCTGGCAATGGCTGGTATTGGCTTTGGCCGGCGGCATTATCATGCTGGGCGTTTCCAAAGGCATTGAGGCGGTCACCAAAAAAAACTGATGCCGGTGTTGTTTGTGTTGTTGCTGTTGCTCTGCGTACGCAGTTTGACGCTGCCGGGTGCGGCTGCGGGTTTGCATTTTTTTTGTTTGCGCCGGATTTTTTTCCCGCATTACCCCGGCGGTGATTTTAACGGCAGTGGGCCTGGCCTTTTTTTTAAACTGTCGGTGGGCATGGGCACCATGCTTACTTATGGCAGCTATTTCCGCGATAACCAGAATATTCCGGCCACGGCTGGCCGCGTCATGCTGGCGGATTTAAGTATTTCTTTGCTGGCCGGCATGGCGATTTTTTTTCCGGCGGTATTTACTTTTCATTTCCAGCCTACGGATGGCCCCGGCCTGGTGTTTCTGACCATTCCCTCGGTATTCGCCAGTTTGCCCGGCGGCGCCGTCTTTACCATTCTGTTTTTTTTGTGCTGACGGCAATTGCTTCGATGGGGGCGATTCTGTCGATCCTGGAAGTGCCGGTCGCCATGATCACCGAGCGCTTGCAATGGAGTCGTCGTAAAGCCACTTTGAGCAGCGTCTTGCTGATTGCGGCATTGGGCGTGCCGGCGGCTTTGTCGCAAGGCGTGCTGGCGCACACGACCTTGTTCGGGCTGTCGGCGTTTGGCTTGTATGACTTTGTCAGCTCGAATGTGTTGTTGCCGGTGGGGGGTTTGCTGATTTGCCTGTTTGTGGGCTGGGTGATCGGGCCGCGCTGGGTGCAGACGCAATTGACCAATCAAGGCACGCTCAACAACCTGGTGCTGGTTAAAGCGATTTTCTTTGTAGTGCGCTTTGTTTCGCCCATTCTGATTGTGATTGTGCTTTTGCGCGGCATGAAAGTAATTTAAAGCGCTTATTTTTTCTTCCGGCATTTCCGGCAGGCTTAATTTGGGCGTCGGCGCATCGACGCCCTTTTCCACCAGATACACAAATGCCAGCAATTCAGCCACGGCGCGATATAACTGCGCCGGAATCCGCTGATCCAGATCAACCTGCATCAACATCGAAACCAGTTCAGGCGATTCGTGCACAAATACGCCCGCCTCTCTGGCTTTTTTCAATAATGGTTTCAGCCAGAATACCGCGGCCTTTTGCCACCACGCGCGGCGCACCGCTGGCCTCGTTATAAGCGAGTGCCACTGCGTTCTGTAAAGCGCCGTGCCGATTAGGAGGTTTGCGTTGCATCGGGCCCTGAAGTGTCGGACTGCGCGTCTTTTAGCGCGTCATCAAAGCGGGTATTGCCCAGCAATAATCCGGCATCGTAAAACTGCTGGAACAACTGCGGTTGCGCTTGTTTGAGTGCAGCCGCGGTTTCTTGATTGGCGGCGTGGAATTGCAGGCTGAATTGCCCTTGCGATAACGAAGCATTAATCGAGACTTTGCCAGATTCGGCAAATCAAGCGATAACGTGGTGTTCCAGCGTTGCGCCTCGGTTTCGCGGATGCCGCCCCCTTCGCGCTCGTTTTCGGCCTGCAGCTGCCATTGCATGGGCTGGCCCGGCCACGCCTGGCCTTGCCAGATAATCGGGCGTTGGTCGATGACGTCGAGCTGCTGTTGCACCAGATTGCGCAACAGGCTTTGCGGATCCACCGCGTGGGTCGTGTTGCTGGCGGGCGTGGCGCTGGCTTGGGTCAGGCTGCTGCTATCAGCGGCCAGTTTGAGCGTCTGACTATTCACCTCAGCTTGGCGCTATTGGCGTTGGCTTCGCTGGTTTTGCTCAGCGTGGCTTGGGGTTCTTGCTGCAAGGATTGCAGGGTACGTTGGCCGGTGGCCCATTCCGCCTGATGCGATTCGTAGAACAAACCACTCTGGCCCAGCGCCTGGCCCAGCTTCTCGGCCAGTTTGCTGGTATCGGGCGTACCGTTGAACAAGGGCTCCGATTGGGTCAAACCTGTGGCCTTGGCCGATTTGGCCGCCGGGTCACCACTGGTGAGCAAATCGTTCAGATAACGGCTGGCGCCACTCAGTTGGGCCTCGCCGCTTGCGCGCGGATTGGCAGCCGTCGTGGTGGTTTGCGTGGGCTGCCCGGTGGTCTGGCTGTTCAGCGCAAAGGTGAGCCGTGGGTCTTTCGCCATCACGGTCATATCGAGTTTGTCGCCGGTCTGGGTGTCTTGCGGCAAGTTGAGGTCGAGCAACTGATTGCTGACCAGCACGGCATAACGGCCATTACCCAGCTGGGCAGCCACCGTGCCCTGCACTTGCTGGCCCAGGCCAAACAGCGCTTCTTCGATCGGGCACTGGCGACTTCGTTAACGCTGCTACTCGTGCCCGAGTACAGGTTGATCAGCGCGCCCAGGCCACTCTGCGAGACCATACCGCCCGCGCCTTACCGGTGACCTTCGGTGCGGTACAGCGCCACGATCAGATCGGCCTCCCCGCGTGAAATGCCGCATTCCTCCGCCACGGCAGCGGCGTCAGCGCCCTGGCGTGCCATGCGGATGGCGTGCGCGTACGGCGTCTCGGCATTGGCTTCGGCGCCGCCAGACGGCACTTTCTCGGGTTGCGGTAGTAAATAGCTTTGCTGGGCTTGCGCGGCGGCCAGGCGCACCTTGAGTAGTTCAAGTTCCTGGCGCAAGCATGGATATCGGCCTGGGCGGTTTCCAGCTGGAGGATGAGTTGGCGCGAAGCTGATCCGGGCGCGTTGGCGCGGCGCAAAAAACAGCAGCAACTCGGCCACATAAAACAGGATGAGCACGAGTCCCAGATACAGCAGTTGCGGCCAGGTAATGAGGATGCCGTTCACTCGCGCCTCTCAACGCATGGGGTGGATGCGGTGCGGCGTGAGCGGCTCTGAGCTGGTTAGCTATCATGGGCCGTAAGCACGACGCATTTTTTGCGCTATTTTGCAAATTTCTCAGCGTGCCGACAAGCTCTGTCCGCCGTGCTTCGGCATGCGGCAACAAACTATCGATCTGCGCCTGGGTTTTACGCAGCGTTTCGGCCAGCACATCGCGTTCGGCCACCGGCATGCTCTGCCAGTTGATGTCGTGCAGTTCGGCGCTCAAGCTCACGTACTGCTCGGCTTCCATCAAGAAAGCCTCCCAGTTTTCTTTAGCCGCCCACTGCATCATGGCCAGGCATGTCGACGACAGTTGTTGGTATTTGGCGTTGCCTTGATCAGGCACGGCCATAACTCAGCGTGCCACGTCGTTATTGGCG
>BBFD01000015.1 GCA_001313065.1 Silvimonas sp. JCM 19000 | reverse complement strand
GGACAACTGGCCGGGCTTGCGCGCGCCATAGCCGCCCAACGCCACCATTTCCAGCGCGGCTTCGGCCTCGCGGTAACGCTGCGCTTTGCCCATGCCTTTGACCATCAGGCCATAAGCCACGTTGTCGCGGATATTCAGATGCGGAAACAACGCGTAATCCTGGAACACCGTGTTGATATCGCGCAGATACGGCGGCAGGCCGGCGGCTTCCTGCCCGTGCAACACAATGCGGCCCGTGCTGGGCTGTTCAAACCCGGCAATCATGCGCAAGCAGGTGGTTTTGCCCGAACCGGACGGCCCCAGCATCGAAAAGAATTCGCCATCGGCAATGTCGATCGAGACACGATCGACCGCCGTCACCGCGCCGTACTGGCGGGTGATATCGATCAGTTGCACGGCGTGGGTCATGGTGCGTTTTCCAGAAAATTTAAAACATGCAGCGTACGGCCGGCCCGGTGCGTGGTCCGCGCCGGCCAAGGCGCTGGGTGGAACTCAGCACGCGGTTAGCGCCCGCCCATGATGGCGATAAAGTCTTGCGTCCAGCGGCTATAGGGCACGCAGCTGCCTTGCGTGGTGCATTTGGCGATCGGCGTTTTCCAGAAATGGATATGCTCGAAGCGAGCGTAGCCATTGCTGGCGCAGACATCGCTGCCACCCACCGGTTTGTTTTTGCAGCCGTCCACAATCACCGGATTGGAGCCAAACCATTCCGCCAGATCGGATTGCAGTTTTTTTGTTAAGCGACCAATCCATCCACTTGTAGGCACACGTCAGATTTTTTGGCATTGGCGTGCAGCATGGTGGTATCGGCCCAGCCCGACGCGCCTCTTTCGGAATGACCCCGGCCACCGGGAACGGGGTTTTTTTTCGCCTTGCAGCGAATTGACCATATAACCCCATGCGCTGGAGGCCACCACGCCTTCGTTCTTGAAGTCATTCATTTGCACGGTGACGTCATGCCAGTAGCGATGCACCAGCGGCTTTTGCCCGCGCAGCAATTTGAGCGCGGCGGCGTATTGTTTCTCGTTGAGTTCGTACGGGTCTTTGATCCCCAGCTCAGGCTGTTTGGCCATCAGATACAACGCGGCATCGGCGATATAGATCGGGCCGTCATAGGCTTGCACGCGGCCTTTATTGGATTTGCCATCGGGCAGTTTCTGTTCTTCGAATACCACCGACCAGCTATCGGGCGCCTTGGGGAAAACCTTGGTGTTATAGGCGAGGAAGTTGGCACCCCACTGATACGGCACGCCGTAATGCTTGCCGCCTACGGTATGCCACGGCGCATCCTGCAGGCGCTTTTCTACGGTATTCCACGACGGGATCAGCGCCGTGTTGATCTCTTGCACTTTCTTGCCATACACCAGACGCAGACTGGCGTCGCCCGAGGCCGTGACCAGATCGTAGCCGCCCTGATTCATCAGCGAGACCATCTCATCCGAAGTGGCGGCGGTTTTGACGTTGACCTTGCAGCCGGTGTTTTTTTCTCAAAGCCGGTAACCCAGTCGTACTTTTTTTGTCGCTGTCACCCCGTTCGATATAACCGGGCCAGGCAATGATATTGAGCTGGCCTTCGGGTTTTCCGAGCTGAGTCACCGGGGCGGCCGCCCAGGTTTGCGTACACAACAGGCTGATTGCCAGGGGTAAAGCCATGTATTTGATTTGTCTCATGCTTTCTCTCCGTTTGGGTCTGGCTGCGCGAGGGCGACCCGAGGCCGGGCCGGTGCGGTAAGCTGAGGGCCATTCTAGAAAGGGCGTGCTGACGGCCGCCAGCCGCGTTTGCAGATACACGCCATCGGTTTAAGCGATAGCGGACGGCGCGCGGCAAATGGCGTTTGCGCCAGGATGGCGCAGCAGATCGGGTGCGAGCGACCGCCTTTTTTTTGCCCGGGCGCTGGGGCGAATGCAGCAAGCGCGCGGCTTGCCCGACGTGGTGCAGCGCGGCAAGCCTTAGAGCCAGTTTGGGTGCGCGTGCGTTTTAAACGGCCGCGCGCTTGTAGTGGCTCACCGGCCGCTACGGCAAGGTATTGGATTAAGCGATGCGGGCGGCCCACCTATCTTGTAAAAAAAGATAGCTATCCGGCTGCCTAGCGGGCGTGGGCGCGGCTATGTTCGCGCGCGACCACCAGGAAGTTCTGCGTGGCTTCGGACATCTTCAGCCCGCGGCGCCAGGCAATGCCGATCTCGACGGTGGGCATCTCTTCCATGATGTTGCGCACTTCCAGCCGGTCACCATCGAGCGACCACGGCCGGTACAACATATCCGGCAAGATTGCGAGACCTGCCCCAGTGGCCACCAGGCTACGCACCGCCTCGACGGAACTGGTGCGCATCACGGTATTGGGCCGCAAGCCCGCCGCGCGCCACCAGGTGGTGGTGTTGTCTTCCAGCTCGTCCACCTTGAGCATGATCATGGCTTCGCTGGCGATTTCGTTGAGCGAGACGCTGCCCAGTTCCAGCATCGGGTGATTGGCCGGCAGCCACAGCCGCCACGGCGCCTTGACCAGCGACTCAGCTCGATCGCCTGACGGTTCTCGATATTGGAAACCAGCAACACCGCCACATCGAGCTCGCCATTGACCAGCAAATGCTCGATGTAATCGCGCTGATCTTCAATCACACGGATTTCAACTTTGGGGAACACGCGGCGGTAGCGGTCAAGCAGATACGGCAAAAAAGTAGCCGGTCATCATTGCGGTAACGCCCACATTCAGCCGCCCGGTCATGGTATCGGGCCGCGCCGACAGCGCTTGTTGCGCATTGCGCACCGCTGCCAGAATTTGATGGGCGTGGCGCAGAAACTGGTGGCCTGCATGGGTGAGCACCATGCCGCGCGCGTGCCGCTGGAACAATTGCGCGCCCAGTTCGCCTTCCAGCGCCTTGATCGCCTCGGTGACCACCGATTGCGAAATATTCAGCGTTTGCGTGGCGCCGGTAATCGATTCGGCTTCTGCCACCGCAATAAAATACCGCACATTTTTTTGAGCGAAAAGCTCATGGACGCCGCCCACACAAAGCAAAGCCGCCAATCTAGCACGGCGGCTTGTTGCTGCGCAGCGGCAGGCGCGGGATCAGGACGTGGTAAGCAGATTGTTGATCAGGTTCTGATCCAGCGAATTCTTGGTGACCAGGGCGGCGGCTTGCGGGTTCTGCTTGAGTATGGCGGCCCATTGTTTGGAGATGGCGTCCGCAGAGGTGGCATCCGTCACCGTACTGGTGGTGCCCGAGGCCGCATCGCTGCTGCTGGTGCTCGACGCCGCACTGGTACTACTGCTGCCCGACGCTGCCGCCGTGGCGGTAGAGGCCGCATTGGATTTGATGTCTTCAATCTGGCCCAGCAGATTGTTGACGGTATCGGTGAGGCTGGTGCTCGAATCATCGCTGCTGGTGCCGCCCAACATGCTCATCAGGCTGCTGGTATTGCCGCTATCGGCGGTGCTGCTGTCCGCCAGGCTGTACAAGGGATTGCTGGCCATGTTTTCGGCTTGATCGTGTTCAGCGTATTGAGCAAACCGGCCGAGGTGTAGGTGGTGCCGCTGGCCGCTGTGCTGCCGGTGCCCAGGCTGACCGTGCTGCTGGGGGTGCTGGCCGCCGGTGTGGCCGTGCTGCTGTCGGACGTGGTACCCGACGCGCTGCTGCTGGCGCTGGTGGCACTGCTGGCTGCGGTGTTGCTGGCACCGAGCGACGAGGCGATCTGCGATAACGAAGAGATGCTGGACATCGAACTTTCCCCTACATGCAAAACCGGCGCGAAATCCGGGCCAGGATAGTACAGCAAAAACGTGTATCGGCAGTTTGTCGGTAACGCGCTGATTTGTATTGGCCGAGTATCGGCCCATTGCCCGGGCTTTTGAATAAGTGCGCCACCTACAGCGCACGCCGGATATTGCCGGATGGGCGGGCGGATTTGACCGGCGCAGGCTGCAAGCTTGAGGTGGCCTCATCCCACCATAAGGATTACGCGATGCCCGCCGTTCCCGCCGCCCGCACCGGCCAGGTGACTGATCCCCTCGCCCGCGAGCAGTTTCGCAGCCGCTATCTGGCGCGCTTTTACGACCCGGCATTCCGTGAGGCCGCTGCCGAAATCGACAAGCTGGAGGCCATCGCCTGGCAAGCATATAGCGAAGGCCGCAAATCCCCGCTCACTGCGAAAGCGGGCGCTGGGTATCACGACCCGGATTACGATCTGTCGGTGGAATGGCGCGCGGCGCACGATCGCATCCTGGCCGCCGAGAAACGTCAGCAAGACCCGGCGACGCTGTCACGCGTGCTGGTGATCAACGCCTCGCCGCGCAACGACTACACCTGTCCTGGCGAGATGTCGAAAAGTTTCCGTCTGCTGACGTTGGTGGAACAAACGCTGCAACTGCAAGGCCTGCAGGTGGACCGGCTGGATTTGTCCCGCCTGACATCAGATCCGGATTTGCATATTCATCCCTGCAAAGGCTGTGTTTCGACCGCGATGCCCTTGTGTCATTGGCCCTGTAGTTGCTACCCCAATCATTCGCTCGGCCAGGTCAACGACATCATGAATGACGTCTACGAGCGCTTTGCCGCTTGCCATGGCGTGGTGTTTATCACGCCCACGCATTGGTTTCAGGTGAGTAGCCCACTCAAATTGCTGATGGACCGGCTGGTGTGCGCCGACGGTGGCAATCCCGACCCGACCAGCACACACGGCAAAAAAAACCGCCGAAGCCAAGGCGCTGGAACTGGATGGCTGGGATTATCCAAGCATCTGGCGGGCCGCGCTTATGGGGTGCTGGTGCATGGCGACGTCGCGGGCATCGAAGGCACGCGCCGCGCTTTGACCGACTGGCTGGACTGGATGGGCCTGGTCGAATCGGGCTCGATGGCCAAGCTGGACCGCTATATCGGCTATTACGAACCGTATGCCACCAACCACGAAACCTTCGACCAGGATGCTGCCATCCAGGAAGAAGCCCGCAATCTGGCCCGCGCAGTCGCCAACGCAGTCAAACGCATCCGTGCGGGCGAACAACGCGCCGATGCCGAGCTGCGCCCGCCACGCCCCAAGTAAGGCGCCCACAACACGCGGCAGGGCTCAATCCGCGTCGCGCCGGGTGGTATATTGTCAGCCTTGCGCCCCGCGCGCCGAACTCTGTCTGGCCGTTACCGATGACAATCCCCGCTGCGTTTTATTCGCTCTACCACCACGGCTTTGCGCGCGTCGCAGCCGCCACCATCAACTGCACGCTGGCTGATCCACGTGCCAACGTTGACGCCATCATCCACGTGGCGCAGCAATGCCATGACCAGGGCGCGGCGCTGGCGGTGTTTCCGGAACTGAGTATCTCCGGCTATTCGATTGACGATTTGCTGTTGCAGGACGCCTTGCTGGAAAGCGTAGCGCGCGAGGTGGAACGGTTGGTCAGCGCCTCGGGCAACTGGGCCACCTTGTTGCTGGTCGGCGCGCCCATCCGCCATAACGACCGCATTTATAACTGCGCGCTGGCCATCCAGGCCGGGCAGTTACTGGGCGTGGTACCCAAACTTTATCTGCCCAACTACCGCGAATTTTACGAGCGCCGCCACTTTGCTTCGGGCATGGATACCGAAGGCGGCACGGTGCGCATCGGCAGCCAGCACGCGCCGTTCGGCCCCGATTTATTGTTTGCCGCGCGTGACTTGGCGGGCTTTGTCGTGCACGCCGAAATTTGCGAAGACTTGTGGGTGCCCACCCCGCCCAGTTCGATCGGCGCACTGGCCGGCGCCACGGTGCTGGCTAATCTGTCGGCCAGCAATATCACCGTGGGCAAGGCCAATACCCGGCATCAACTGTGCCAGTCGCAATCGTCACGCTGCCTGGCCGCTTATTTATATGCAGCAGCCGGCAATGGTGAATCGACCACCGATCTGGCTTGGGATGGCCAAGCCACCATCTATGAAAACGGCGTTGAACTGGCTGCCACTGACCGTTTCCCCGATGGCGAACGCATTGCCATCGCCGACATCGACCTTGACCTGCTGCGGCAGGAGCGCGCCCGCCAGGGCACGTTTGATGACAATCGCCGCGTGCACGGTCGCACGTTTCGCCGCATCGAATTCCAGCTGAATCCGACCAACCGCGACCTCGGCTTGCAGCGCAAGATTTCGCGCTTTCCGTTTGTGCCCGCCAACAAGATGCAGCTGGATCAAGATTGCTACGAGGCCTACAACATCCAGGTGGCCGGTTTGCTGCAACGGCTGCGCAGTACCGGCAGCAAAACCATGGTCATCGGCATCTCGGGCGGGCTGGATTCCACCCAGGCCTGATCGTCGCCGCCCAGACCGCCGACCGTCTCGGCCTGCCCCGCAGCGCATCATGGCCTACACCCTGCCCGGCTTTGCTACCGGAGAAGGCACCAAGGCCAACGCACATCGCCTGATGCGAGCCCTGGGCGTTAGCGCCCACGAAATCGACATCCGCCCCGCCGCCGAACAGATGCTGAAGGATATGCGCCACCCGTATTCGCGCGGCGAGGCAGTGTATGACGTGACCTTCGAGAACGTGCAGGCGGGTTTGCGCACCGACTATTTATTCCGCCTGGCCAATCAGCACAACGGGCTGGTCATCGGCACCGGCGACTTGTCGGAGCTGGCATTGGGCTGGTGTACCTATGGCGTGGGCGATCAGATGTCGCATTACAACGTCAACGCCGGTCTGCCCAAAACGCTGATTCAGCACCTGCTGCGCTGGGTGATCGAGACCGAACAGTTTGCCGGCGACGTCAACGCCACGCTGCTGGAAATCCTGAACCAGGAAATCTCGCCCGAACTGGTGCCCGCCACTGCAGGCGAACCGCTGCAAAGCACCCAGGCCAAAATCGGACCGTATGAATTGCAGGATTTCAATCTGTTCTACATCCTGCGCTACGGCTTCCGGCCGTCGAAGATTGCCTTTATGGCGCTGCACGCCTGGGGCGACGCAACCACTGGCGAATGGCCTGACGCTTCCCGACGGACGCGCGGAATCAATACGAGCTAGCCACCATCCGCCGCTGGCTGCGGGTGTTTGTGCAGCGCTTCTTCGGCTTTAGCCAGTTCAAGCGCTCCGCCGTGCCTAACGGGCCGAAAGTGGTAGCGGGCGGGTCGCTGTCGCCACGCGGCGATTGGCGCGCACCATCGGATGGCAATGCACGCATCTGGCTGGAAGAACTGGATCAGGGTGTGCCGGAACAATAAGGCGCAGGGACCACGGCTAACGGTTTGCAGCGGGTAAGCCTGATCCTGCCAGGATATTTTTTTTCGGCCTCAAGACGAGAGCCGCTGCAGCTGCGGACCTGTTAGCCCGCTTCGTCGCGGAACAGCAGTTGTTTGCAGTGCGCGCAGATATGTTTGCGGCGGAAGTCGGCGTAGCGGGTCAGTCCGATATCGAGGATTTCGGCGTGCTGGCACTTAAAGCAGGTGACGCGCTGGCCCTGCACATTGCCGGGGTGTGCGGCGGCGTACTGCGCCAGCGTGGGGATGGTGTCGAAGTACTTGTAGATCGCCGGGATGCCACCGGTGAAATAAACCAGCGCGACCACGGCAGCGCTCGCCAGTAGCAAGATCAGAACGATTGCATCGGTATCGTAGGGCATGACGGTCTCCTTGTGCCGACATCCTGGCAGACCCGGAACAGAATGCAAGCCACCGCGCTATGTGCTTGACCGGGACTTTGCCCGATCATCTGGCGCCTGCTTTACGCGACACAGCGCGCCGCCTTCTGCCGGGAAGTGCACGCATCCAGATCGCACTTTATGTCTGCGCTCAAGACGGCATGGCTTGCGTTTAGCGTCAGCATGTGCCACGACATAATGGTAGAAAGCCCGAGCGCCGGTTACGAGATCGGGCCTACCAGTGATGGGGACGGTTGAAAAGGAAGCGATGCACATGCGAAA
Organism: Silvimonas sp. JCM 19000; assembly: GCA_001313065.1. The sequence goes on along the minus strand of BBFD01000015.1, from coordinate 20,260 downwards.
GAAATTGGCCGTCGAGATATGCACCGAGATTTTTTATCGCGCTCTGCTGTAGCGCCGCAGTGTCCGCTTACTTCTATCCAGCCAGAGGCATGGAGGCTGTCATTGGCGGTGTAGTCACGTTCGTGGGCTGCGCCGGCGGCATGCTGTACCGCGCTGCAAAAGACAAGCACTAACCAGCGCGGGGCATGGCTTTCTACCCGAAATTGGTTAGCAAATCCCGCCGGGATTCAGTGGTTTCAAACAAACCGTAAACAGCAAGGTGGCGGCCAACGCTGATCCGTCTGCACCCAGCAAACAGACTCCAAACAGCACACACAACAACGCCCACCTGGCTGGAGGGCATTCCAGCCGCAAAGGAAGATATTTAACTCCGCGGTTTCAAGACTTGGCTTACAAAGATCCCGGTCACGCCAAGACTAATCTTTCTCGATTACCTCGACGACATACGTGCGAGGAAAAAAGCCCAAACCACTTCACCTTTTTCAGAAATGCAGCGATACGCGGCACGACCATGTCGCGCTCTTCTGGACTCATGACATAGCTGGTAAACCCGGGGCCTCGGCTACCGGGTAAAAAAAATTTGCCAACGACCATTTTCAAGTAACACGTCGAAGTGAAGAAAGAGCCCATTTCCATCCTGGTATGATATCCCCTCATTTCTTGCGGTAAGCTGGATCCGTACATCTTTACTATTCAACATGGCTATCTCTTCGTTAATGAAACACGATTGGAATTGCCCGCCAGGCCAATATGGGCGATTCAATAGTTGCCCAAACAGATGCCGGATTGGTCGAGAGAATTGCCGCAGTTGCAGTGCCATCCGCATTAGCTGCAAATGTGGCCGAAGCTGCCTTCCAAAGCCAATTTGGCAAATTGACCCCTGCTGTGTTCGCCAGGTAATCCATAGCTCCACCAATAGGGGTTTGCTCTAAAGTTGTGCCGAGCCCTTCTGCAATACCACGCGCACCTTGAGCATAACCGGACAGCCCAATAGCTGCCGATCCCATGCGAGGTACCGCACCACCCATACCAGGCACGTCAAGGCCACGCGGTACGCTGGTCAGCGGGTTGGATGAACCAGGCAATGGCCCTCTAAATACGGTAGCCGGCGCCCATGATTTCGGCATAACACCACCCGCCATTGCGGCCGCGTATGGCCCCAAGTTGACCGCATATTGGGTGACGAAATTCATGTAGTCATTCCAATAATTGGACCAATCGCGAGAGCAATCGCATTGGCAATTACTCTGCTGCGATGCGCCAGAACCGCCACCCGAACCACCGCCAGACGCTTGCAACCCCATCGGGTCCGTCAAAGAAACCGGGTTGCCGTCAACATAGGCATAAGTATTACCCCCCCCCCACCCAACCCAATCGGATCGGACTGGATATACCGCCCCATATAAGGATCATATTCCCGGAAGCCGTTACTGCTCCGCGCAATCTCCTTGTCCCAGTACCGGCCCGACAAGGTAAACAACCAGGTTGCGGCTAGAGCTCCTGCCAAACAGACCCCATACAGCACAAACAACAACGCCCACCTGGCCGGTGGGCGTTCTTTTTTTTCCAAAGGTGGATGTGCGCACTTTTAAAACATCATGCTCCACCAGCAGGAGTATTTTTTTCCTGATGACTCTGGATTGTCGGAAGTACCCCCTTGCTGGCCACCTCGATTGCGAGATCGATCGACACAATACTTGACGAGGATGGCAATCCCGCAAAAAAAACAAAAGGAGAAGTACATCCCCCCACCAAGGGGCAAAGATCACGGCAAAGCGAACCAGTATGCCAATACCGATGAGCCCAAGAACGATAAGAATGTTACCAATGGGACCTATTTTCTTATTTGCCACAAGCACATGTCTCCAGTACCTCTCCAATAATGCCTGGAGCAAAGAGAACTGCGGTTACGGGATGCTCCCAGAGTGCAACGGATGCATCCGCTGCGGCGGTTGCGCCTATGCGCGAACACCCATGGCACCCGCTCGAACCACACCATTACCAGCCAGCGCATGGACTTGAGCCTTTCGGATCTGCATTCACAACCGGGTTGCCGCCAACATATGCATAAGTATTAACCCCCCACCCAGCCCAATCGGATCGGACTGGATATACCGCCCCATATAAAGATCATATTCCCGGAACCCGTTACTACTCCGGGAAATCTCCTTGTCCCAGGACTGCCCCGGCAGGCGCAGGTTATACACAAACGTGTTGCCCGTACCTTGCGGATCTTCATACGGATTCGGTGCCGGTCCGAACGGGTTGGTTTCCCAGCGCCACACCACCTTGTTGGTGGCGGGGTCGGTCACCTGTTTTGCCGTTATATCTACAGTGCGTCGATAGTTCTCCAGACCCAAATATCGACCAAGCGATTATTTTTGTCGAACCCCCAAAAAAAGCGGTAACGGTCATGAAGCGGAATTTATAGACATTTGCCCAAACAGATCGGACACCAACAGTAATATTCTTATCCTGATCCAAATAGCCAGCATTCAGGCTGCTTCTACAATCGGTATAGTTCTTGTTGCATAAGGCATAGACCGCTTGCATCTCCGACCCAATTGGCGTCTTCCAAAGAAGACGCAAGCGGACTACGTATGTGCTCTGATAGCCAACGATTAGGACCAAAACAACAAGAAGCCCAAGCCAAATCATCTTTGTCTTCTTCACCGTCACTTTAACGCCCCCCGAATCGCCATGCTGGAAGCGGATGTGTATAGCCAGGAACTGGGCCACCGACAGCATTTTCTGGCGGCATGGAGAACCCAGCAGCCTCGCCTAGCCCTCTGGCGAAACTGTTCGAGTTGTACCCAGCATGCCAAAAGCAACTTGATGATTTGCATAGCTGATATCAAGCCCAGAGGGATCATTAAAGCTGATCGGGTTTCCGCCACTGTATGCATATGTATTGACGCCCCCACGCAGCCCGATCGGGTCACTCTGGATATACCGCCCCATATAAGGATCATATTCCCGGAACCCGTTACTGCTCCGCGAAATCTCCTTGTCCCAATACTGTCCCGGCAAGCGCAGGTTATACACAAACGTATTGCCCGTGCCTTGCGGATCTTCATAGGGATTGGGTGACGGTCCGAACGGATTGGCTTCCCAGCGCCACACCACCTTGTTGGTGGCGGGGTCGGTCACCTGTTTCGGGCTGCCCAAGTGGTCGGGCCAGACGTAGTACGCGACAGCGGTGCCCGCGCTGTTCAGCCGCACCGTGGCCGCCGGCCAGTCGCCGAGGTAGACCGTGTCCGGCACCATTTTGCCGGTGCCGTCATACTCGCCCAGGATGTGGCCGGCTTCGTCGTAAACCAGGCGCGTCACCACGCCGCTGACGGTCTTCTGCATGCGCTGGCCGATGGCGTTGTACGTGTACGTGCCCAGCACCGTACTGCCTTCGGTGGTTTTGACCATGCGGCCAACGTTGTCGTACACAAAGGTCGCGCCACCGCGGCTGGTCTGGTTGCCGGCGGCGTCATAGCCGAAGTAGACCACCGGCTGGCGGGAATGTTGTTCAGGCGGTTGCTGGTGGTGCTGTGGACAAAGGGCAGGCCGGACGATGAGGTGCGGTTGCCGTTGGCGTCGTAGGTGTAGCTCCAGCTGCCAGTGCCTGCGATGCTGTTGGTGGTCATCCGGTCAAGACCGTCATAGCGATACGCGGCGGTAACTTGCGGATGGTTCGAGTCGACGATATCGGTGATGTTGCCGACGTTGTCGTAGCTGTAGACCTTGTTCGCATCGCCCGTGGTCATGCCAGCTCAGCTATCAGTCATTGGCACCCCAATACGGTAGCGCCACCCGCTCAAGCCATTGCGGAGGCGTACTCGCAAAAAAAACCTTGATTCCGTATTGTGCAAAACATTTATTTCGCATGGGATCAACTGCACAATGTGAATCGGCCCGGTAAGTAAACGACAAGGGAGCGGCCAATACTGATGCCTCGGCCCCTGCCAAACAGACCCCAGACATTAGAAACAACAACGCCCACCAGTCTGGCGGGCGCTTATCGCTATGTGGCGGGATATTCAAATGTTGAAGAACTTCGACTTTGGATTGAACTGGTTTACTGCTTTTGTTGTGGAGTAGAACCTCTCAACCTCATCAAGAGGATATTGCGAGAAACGAGCAGTCTGCAAACCGGTGCATCTAACTAGCGCTGCCAATGATTTGTCAGGAGGGCACACACCAAGTAGTTCAAGGTGCTTCAGCGATGCCATTTCTGCAACGGGTTCAAGAGAATCAATTGTAGTTCGCTTGCCAGCAGCATCCCAAGCGGGTGAGGTTGCCAGCGAAAGAGTTTCCACGTTGTCCAAGCCTGCCAAGGCTGCAAGGTCAGAAATTTTTTGGCATATGCAAAATACTAAGAAACTTGAGTTTCTTCAGTGACTGCAATACCTCAAGAGACGAATCAGGATAGCCAGCGATCATTAACTCCTCGAGATTCTTGAACACAGAGAGAGCCTTCAAGCTTTTGTATTTGCAATGCCATATTCGCAATGCAGTCACATTTTCGGCTTGTTCCGGAACTGAAAACACTGAAGCAGTTTCTCTCATTAGATCCAAGTACATCTTGTCTCTCATTCCACAATACTAAAAGTGATGGTCCGCCAACCATTGACGTCCCCACTGAACGGCTTCGTCATACAGGTCCGGCCAGGTGCAATCGAGTTAATTTGATTCTGGAACTGAGGGTTTTTTAATAATGAGCGCCTACTCAATTGCCCTCACCTGCACGGCGACCAATCCAAAAGCGACCGCGCAATAGGCGCACCGGTTAACGATACCGCCGTTGCGATTCTGCGCAGCCAGATCGGCAAGCACCTCAGCCGGGTATTCACGTACAAGGGCAAGCCGTTTACCGCAGCCAATACCAAAGCTTGGCGAGAAGCCCTCAAGGGGGCTGGCATAGAAAACTTTCGGCGGCACGACCTTCGGCATTGCTGGGCAAGTTGGCTAGTCCAGGCAGGCACGCCGTTGGCCGCGTTACAGGAGATGGGCGGGTGGCAATCGGTCGAAATGGTAAGGCGTTATGCCCACCGTTCGCCCGAACCGCTGGCATCGCACGCGAGAGCGCTTGATGACCACTTCGTCATAACTACGCCATACCAAGAAAAAAAGGCCAGACGCGGCAACGTCTGACCTTTCGCTAAGTGCTTGATATTCCTGCTTCTAATTGGTGGGCCCTGTGGGGCTCGAACCCACGACCAAAGGATTATGAGTCCTCTGCTCTAACCGACTGAGCTAAAGGCCCACACGAAGAGGCGTGATATTACGGCTCGTTGCTCACGCTTTCAAGAAAACTCTTCAGGCGTTCCGAACGAGTCGGGTGACGCAGCTTGCGCAGAGCCTTGGCTTCGATCTGACGAATACGCTCACGCGTCACGTCAAACTGTTTGCCCACTTCTTCCAGCGTGTGGTCGGTGCTCATATCGATACCAAAACGCATGCGCAGCACTTTGGCTTCGCGTGGCGTCAGGGTGTCGAGCACTTCGCGCGTGGCTTCGCGCAGGCCGGCATACACTGCCGCTTCTGCTGGGGCCACCGTCACCGCATCTTCAATAAAGTCGCCCAGATGCGAATCGTCGTCATCGCCAATCGGCGTTTCCATCGAAATCGGTTCTTTGGCGATCTTCAGAATCTTGCGGATCTTGTCTTCCGGCATTTCCATGCGCGTTGCCAGTTCGTCCGGCGTCGGCTCCAGACCGGTCTCTTGCAGAATCTGGCGCTGGATACGGTTCATCTTGTTGATCGTTTCAATCATATGAACCGGAATCCGGATGGTGCGCGCCTGATCCGCAATCGAGCGGGTAATGGCCTGGCGGATCCACCACGTGGCGTACGTGGAGAATTTATAGCCGCGACGATATTCGAACTTGTCCACCGCCTTCATCAGGCCGATGTTGCCTTCCTGGATCAGATCAAGGAACTGCAAGCCACGGTTGGTGTATTTCTTGGCGATGGAAATCACCAGACGCAGGTTGGCCTCGATCATTTCGCGCTTGGCGCGACGTGCCTTGGCTTCGCCCGTAGACATCTGGCGGTTGATTTCCTTCAGCTCCTTGATCGGGAGCATCGCTTTTTTCTTGCAGCTCTTTCAGACGGCCTTGTTTTTTCAACGATGGCGTGCTGATAGCGCTCCAGGACCTCGGCGTACTTCTGGCCCGACGACAATTCTTCTTGCACCCAATCCAGATCGGTTTCGCGGCCCGGGAAGGTCTTGATGAAATGTTCGCGCGGCATGCGGACTTTCTGCGTGCACAGGTCCATGATTTCGCGTTCGTAACCGCGGATTTCATCAACCATCGAGCGCAGTTGGTCGCACAGTGCTTCAACCTGGCGTGCCGAAAAGCGGATGTTCTGGAACTGGTCTGCGATGCCTTGTTGCGCTTTTTGATAGCCCTTGCCTTGCACGCCTTCTTTTTTGCAAAGAGGCAACCATCAGGGCGTACATCTCGCGCACCACCTCGAAGTGTTCGCGCGCCTGGCCCTTCAGCAGTTCCAGGTTGGCGGCGGAGACGGCGCTACCATCAGCGTCTTCGTCTTCTTCTTCGGTTTCTTCAGCGTCTTCGAGTTCTTCTTCTTCGACCACTTCGACCGGCGGTTGCGCTACTTCTTCAACCGCGTTGGGGTCGATAAAGCCGTCGATGATGTCGTCGATGCGGATTTCGTCGTTCAGGCCCTTGTCCACCAGCTCCAGAATCTGGGTGATGGTGGTCGGACAAGCCGAGATCGCCTGGATCATGTGCTTGAGGCCGTCTTCGATCCGCTTGGCGATTTCGATTTCGCCTTCGCGGGTCAGCAGTTCGACCGTACCCATTTCGCGCATGTACATCCGCACCGGGTCAGTCGTACGACCGAACTCGGAATCAACCGAAGACAATGCGGCTTCGGCTTCTTCGACGGCGTCGTCATCGGCGACAGCGGCGTAGCATCAGACATCAACAGGTCTTCAGCATCAGGGCTTCGTCGTAAACCTGAATGCCCATGTTGCTGATCATGCTGATCACACCTTCGATCTGCTCAGCATCGAGCATGTCTTCCGGGAGGTGATCGTTGATTTCAGCGTACGTAAGATAACCGCGCTCTTTACCGAGCACGATCAGGGACTTGAATTTTGCCTTACGGCTTCAGCATCAAGTTGCTGATCCTCTTCGCCGTGCTTGCCGCCAGGAGCGGTGCCGCGGGTGAGGTCTACTTTGTCAGTATCGTGTTCTGCCGCCATGACTCGTGAGACTCGGAAAGATTCGGAAAAAACCGAGGATTATATCAGATAACCCGGCTTCTGGATGCCAGAAGCCAGATCAATGTTCTTAGTGGGAAGTGATTATCACGTGCCCACATTTCAAGCCATCTGCCGGCGTTTATTTGTATCGGCAGTTAATTCGCCTATGTAGTGGCGCTTCGGGACTGCGTCAGCAAAGCCATATATTCTTGCCTTTCGACATCGGACAATCCTCCATGTGCCTGGCGGTACTCGAGTTCCGCCTTGCGGTTCAGTGTAGCCGCGCGAATCAGACTTTGCCCGGCCGCCTGGAGCGCGTTGGCAAACTCCAGTTCGCGCTCTTCTTCCGACCAACGCTCAAAGCGTGACATCCCGGCACTGGCCAACGCAGCCAGTCGTACATACACCGGATCATCCGCCACAATTCCAGCAGTTGCGCCGAATTCATGCGCGCACCATGCGTGCGGGCCGATTGCAATACGTCCTGCAGCAGCTCGTCGCCATGCGCCGGCCAGTTTTGCCAGACCGGTTCACAGCGGGTGGCCAACACCGGCTCAAACAACAACAACTGCAGCAGCCCTTGCACCATATCGGGCTGCACGCGTGGCGTTAAGCGCGGCCGTTCTTCGTCGCGATCACGCCAGTTGCCCTTCTTTTTTTTCCAGTTACCGCGACCATTGCCGCCCTCATTGCGCCAGCTATTGCTGTCGCGTGGTTTAAAGCGCCGCTGTGGCACAAAGCCATCGTCGAATTCGGGCGGATAGCCCGCATCATCGTAAGTTTGCGGCGCCGCTGCGTGGGCGGGTTCGGTGCGACCTGACAAAATCGGGTCAAGTTCAGACAATTCCAGCCGACATAGTTCAGCCAGACGTTTACGGATCATCAGCCATAGGCCGGGGCCGTGACCTTGCTTAACAATGGCCGGGCCAGATGCACCAGTCGCGCGCGGCCTTCTTCGCTTTCCAGCTCAACCTGGGCTGCCAGTTCTCTAAGCAGAAACTGCGCCAGCGGCACCGCGTCCTGGGTAAGCACCTGTTCAAAGCGGTCGCGGCCAAACTGCTGCACGTAGCTGTCCGGGTCGTGCTCTTCCGGCAAAAAACAGAAAGGCCAGGCGTTTGCCGTCCACCAGATATTCAAGACTGTTTTCCAGCGCCCGCCACGCGGCTTTGCGGCCAGCTTTGTCGCCATCAAAACAAAACACCACTTCGTCGGCCAGCTTCAGCAGTTTCTGCACGTGCACTGGTGTGCAAGCGGTGCCGAGCGTGGCAACGGCATATTCCACGCCGTGCTGCGCCAGCATCACCACATCCATATAGCCTTCTACGACCAGCACGCGCCCTTTGTCGCGTATGGCGGTGCGGGCCTGGCTCAGGCCATACAGCTCGTTGCCTTTCTGGAAAACCGGTGTTTCCGGGCTGTTCAGGTATTTGGGTTTGCCATCGCCAATAATGCGGCCACCAAAACCAATCACCGACCCGCGCTGGTTAAGAATCGGAAAAAATCACTCGATCGCGAAAGCGGTCGTAGCGGCGATGCGATTCTTCGTCCTCACCCACCAGGCCCGCCTCGGCCAGCAATTTGTTCCAGTCGTAATCTTCAAAGACCTTTTTTAAGGCCGTTACCACCGCTACCCGGCGCATAGCCCAAGCCAAAGCGGGCGGCGGTACGCCCTTCCAGCCCGCGGCCCTTCAGATAATTAATGGCGGCGGGCGCGCTTTTCAGTTGCTGTCGGTAAAATTCACTGGCCGTCTTCAATACGTCATAGACGCCCGGCTCGCCTTTGGGGGCAGCCGCGGCGCCACCGGCTTCTTCGGGCACCTGCAAGCCGACGCTCTCGGCCAGTTTGCGGATGGCCTCGGGAAACGACAGCGCCTCATATTCCATCACAAAGTTCACCGCCGAGCCGTGCGCACCGCAGCCAAAGCAGTGATAGAACTGCTTGCTGTGGCTTACCGTAAACGAGGGGCTTTTTTTCTTTGTGAAACGGGCAGCAGGCGGAGTAATTCATGCCCGCTTTCTTGAGCGGCAGATAGCGCTCAACCACGTCGACAATGTCAACGCGGTTCAGTAAATCCTGAATAAATGCTTCGGGGATGCGCGCCATAGTCGACAACGCACAATGCCGGGCCGTTGTTTGCGCGCGGCATCATGCATCAGTGCCTTATTGCATGCGCGCTTTAACCAGCTTGCTGACTTCGGCCATATCGGCCTTGCCGGCGAGCTGCGTTTTGAGATCGGCCATGATCTTGCCCATGGCGGCCGGGGTCTGGCCATGTGCGGCGATGCAGGTATCGACGATGGCGGCCACTTCAGCCTCGGACATGCGCTCGGGCAGATAAGCCGACAGCACGGCAACTTCGGCTTTTTTTTCTTTGTCGGCCAGGTCCTGGCGTTGGGCTGCCTCAAACTGGCTGATGCTGTCTTTGCGCTGCTTGAGCATCTTTTCGATGATGGCAGCGATGGCGGCGTCATCCAGTTCGATGCGCTCGTCCACTTCACGTTGCTTCATCGCCGCCAACAGCAGGCGGATGGTGCCCAGACGATCCGTCTCTTTGGCTTTCATCGCTGCTTTCATGTCGTCCGTGATGCGTACTTTAAGGCTCATGATCAATTTCTCTTGGCGATTGAAGCGTTACGTCGGCGACGTAACACAAAGACGGAAAGGCCGCACGTGTGCGGCCTTTCATAATCTGGCTTGCAGACTGCCCGGGCTTAGTACAGCTTCGGGGGCAGTTGCTGGCTGCGCAGGCGCTTGTAGTGGCGCTTGACGGCGGCAGCGAGCTTGCGCTTGCGTTCTGCAGTGGGCTTTTCGTAAAACTCACGGCTACGCAGTTCGGTCAGCAGACCGGTTTTTTCTACAGAGCGCTTGAAGCGGCGCATTGCGACTTCAAAGGGCTCGTTCTCTTTAACGCGAACAGAAGGCATCGAGCGTAAATCCTGTTGTTAGGGCTTAGTGCCCGGAAGAAAGCCACGGATTATCCACGACCTGAGCCCGCGTGTCAAAACCCTGTGCTTTGCGGGTGTTGCGTGAACAGGTACGATGTCGCCCTTGCCCACCCGACTTACGAGGCGAGCCCATGCTAGTGCTAGGCATCGAATCTTCCTGCGACGAAACCGGCGTCGCATTATACGACACTGAACAGGGCCTGCTGGCGCATCGCATACATTCGCAGATTGCCATGCATACCGAATACGGCGGCGTCGTGCCCGAGCTGGCATCACGCGACCATATCCGCCGCGTGCTGCCGCTCACCGAAGCCTGCCTGGCGGAAGCCAACCGCACGCGCCAGGACATTGCTGCGATTGCCTACACGGCCGGGCCTGGCCTGGCCGGTGCCTTGCTGGTGGGCGCCAGCGTGGCCAATGCACTGGCCTTTGCGCTGGAAAAACCCATCGTCGCCGTGCATCACCTCGAAGGCCATTTGCTGTCACCGCTGTTGTCGGAGCCGCGCCCGGATTTCCCGTTTGTGGCATTGCTGGTGTCGGGCGGCCATACCCAACTGATGGCGGTACGCGGCATAGGTCAGTACGAAATTCTGGGTGAGACCGTCGATGATGCCGCCGGCGAGGCCTTCGACAAATCCGCCAAGCTGCTCGACCTGGGTTATCCCGGCGGCCCGGCCTTGTCGAAGCTGGCAGATACCGGCGACGCCACGCGCTTTAAATTGCCGCGCCCGATGCTGCATTCCGGCGATCTGGATTTCAGTTTCTCTGGCCTTAAAACCGCAGTGCTCAATCTGGTGAATCAGCAAGCGCCCATCGACGACAAAACGCGTGCCGATATCTGTGCGGCCTTTCAGGAAGCGGTGGTTGAGGTGCTACTGAAGAAATGTGTGGCGGCGCTGCAGCAGACCGGCATGTCGCGACTGGTGATTGCCGGGGGCGTCGGCGCCAACAAGCAATTGCGCGCCGCGTTGAATGAAGCAGCACGTCGGCGCAAATTCGAAGTGTTCTATCCGCCGCTGGAATTGTGCACCGACAATGGCGCGATGATTGCGTTTGCCGGTGCGATGCGCTTGCAGTACGCCACGCCGCAATACAGTTACGGCGCGCGTCCACGTTGGGATCTGTCGACGTTGGAAGCGTGCTGAGCGCCCTGCTCGCTCAGTCTGTTATTCGAGAACGCGCAGCATATGCGCGTTCTCCAGCTTGATGCCATTGATGTCCACTTGCTGGCGCCCCTCCAGCGTGTAGCCACAGGCGGTAAAGACCGGCTGTGCTGCCAGGCTGGCAAAGGCTTCCATGCGCTCAAGCTTCGTAGCGCGCCATGGTTTCAGCTTGCTGCAACAAGGCCCGCGCCACGCCTTTGCGCGCAAATGCAGGATGCACAAACAGCCAATCGACCACGCTTCATGCGTCAGGCTACAAAAGCCCGCCACCACATCTGCTTCCAGCGCGTGCCAGACATGATTGTGGGCCAGCTTGTTGCGCCAGGCCGCGCCGTCGGCCAGACCGCGCTCGACCCAGGCGCGGCGCTGTTCCGGCGTGTAATGCGGCGCGGCCAATACTGATACCGAAGCAAAGAAACAACTTTGCAACGCCGCCAGATCGTCCGGGCCTGCCTGTCGAATCAGCATCAGGCCACCTGATAGTGATCGTGCAACACATTGCCCAATTGCAGCATCAACTGGTCGCCCGAAACAATCGGGCCCACGCCTTCCGGCGTGCCGGTGTAGATGAGATCGCCTTCGGTCAAACCAAAGCGATCAGAAATCCAGGCGATCAGCGCCGGAATATCAAACGCCATATCGCGCGTGTGCGCCTGCTGCACCAGCGCGTCATTGATATGCAGCGTAAAGCTCACATCGGCCGGATGGGGAATCGCCTCAGCGGGCACAAATTTGCCGAGCACAGCGGCGCCGGCAAAGCCTTTGGCCAACGTCCACGGCTGGCCTTTTTTTCTTGGCTTCGGCTTGCACGTCGCGCGCGGTCAGATCCAGGCCCAGGCGTAACCGGCCACGTAGTGCATCGCATCTTCGCGCGCAATATGGCGGCCGCTTTTGCCGATGGCGACGACCAGTTCGGTTTCGTGATGGATTTCTTTGGACCATGCCGGCAGTTGCAGCGGGGTGCCAGGACGGACGATTGCGGAATTGGGTTTCAGAAACACCATGGGCTCCGCGCCGATGCTGGAGCCCATTTCGGCCGCGTGCGCCTGATAATTGCGGCCTACACAAAAGATATTCGCAACGTTGAGGGTGCGATCGGCAATCTGGATTTGCGGCACGGCTGGTACTCCCAAAGGTAGAGCCGTAATTTTGCGCCAGCGCGCCGAATCTGACAAAGCCCGCCAACGTAAATCTTACGTCGGCGTTTGTCTTAACGTGGCCCTAGCGTATCCACAATGCGGCGCTGAACAACAGGATCAGCGCTAACCACAGCAGTACCGATCGCCAGATCAGGCCGACGGCACTTGCAAGATAATCCGGGTTGGCGGCTTCGCCCAGGCCCAGTTCGGGGCGAAACTTGACGGTGTGATCCTGATGCAGCACATCGCCCAGGCGGATGCCGATGGCGCCAGCGCCCGCGCTCAGCAGGATGCCGCTGGTGTAATCGGCCCAGGTGCGCGCTTGCGCATTCCAGCAATCCACCGCGTCCTGAAAATCGCCCATGATGGCAAAGCTGACGGCGGTCAGGCGCACCGGAATATAGTCGAGCGCGTCATGCATCATGGTGGCAAAGCGGCCAAAGGCATTCTGGTTGTCGAAAGCGCCCCATTTCTGCGCCAGCAAGCTGGAAGTGCGATACAGCACGGCGCCAGCCGGGCCGGCAATCCAGCCCAGAGCCACAAACCAGAACACGGTGCCAAACACATAACGGAAAGAATCGACCAGGCCTTGCTCGATGGCCAGGCGCGAGATTTCATCGGGCCCCATTTGCGAAGTGTGTTGCCCGGTCCAGTCGGCCAGCAACAGACGCGCACTATCGACGTCATCGATCTGCAGCGCGCGCGAGATGCCCGAAAAAGCGTGGCTGAACTGGCGGAAGCCCATGGTCAGATACAGGATGGCCACATTCCACAACAGCGCCATTAACGGGCTGTGTCGCGCCAGCAAAAAAAATACACCGAGATCGCCACAATCAGCGGCGGCAGCATGGCCAGCAACCAGCCGTAGACACCATTGCGATATTCGCCGGCGTTGAGATTGCGTTCCAGATTATTGGCTAGCCGCACAAAAGCCAGGTAGGCGGGGTTGCGACTACTGATGGGGCGGAGTTGCTCCAGCGCCAAAGCGATGATCAACGACAAAAAAAAGGTCATAAAACCCATCCGGGAAGCGCTGGTGGCAACCGCGCTTGCTAGTTTTCAGAATGCATATTCGATAAGCGGGCCTGCGCGCCGTTGGCGGCGCCAGTCCAGGCACGCACGATACCACAGCCCCACTATGGCACTAAAGCCGCGTTACGCTGACATAAGACTTATGCAATTCGGGTTGAAATGCGCTGGGCGCTGCCCCATTTGTTATAAACTCGCATTTCCGCAAAAGCCGTTTCCGGGATCTTGAAACGACCGCGAGTGGCCTCGCAGTAGCCAAACCGAGTCCCGCCAACCGAGGAGATACATCTATGGCACATACCCTTCCCCCCCTGCCTTACGAAAAAAATGCGCTCGCCCCGCACATGTCCGAAGAGACACTCGAATATCACTATGGCAAGCATCATCAAACTTACGTTACCAATCTGAACAAGCTGATCGAAGGTACTGAGTTCGAAAACCTCAGCATCGAAGAAACGGTCAAGAAAGCCCCGGCCGGTGGTTTGTTCAACAACTCCGCCCAAGTGTGGAACCACACCTTCTTCTGGGAAAGCCTGGCACCGAACCCATCCGATGCAGACCGCGCTCCGACTGGCGCTGTGGCTGACGCGATCAACGCCAAGTGGGGTTCGTTCGACAAGTTCAAAGAAGCCTTCAACGCTTCGGCCGCCGGCAATTTTGGTTCGGGCTGGACGTGGCTGGTTAAAAAAAGCCGGATGGCTCGGTGGACATCGTCAACACCTCTAACGCCGCTACCCCGCTGACCACCGCCGACGTCGCCTGCTGACCGCGACGTGTGGGAACACGCGTACTACATCGACTACCGTAACAGCCGCCCTAACTACCTGGGCGCGTTCTGGAAGCTGGTGAACTGGGATTCCGTGAGCAAGCGCTTCGGCTAAGCAATCGCAGTTTGATTGCACCCCTGAGAGGCCCGCACTGCGGGTCTTTTTTTACGTCTGGCGTTGGGCGGGCCCACCGTCGGTACACGCCAGATACGGGATACGGCTGGCGGCGCCGGGCAGGGCTTTCTATGCTCCCGGAACCAGCCAAGTTAATCCGCGCGGAGCCCGCCAGCATGACCCAAGCCACCGGTGCGTTTTCGGTTGCGATGACGCCCACATCGCCTGATCTCGATCCTGAAACGCAACAGTCTTTGCTGCCCGCGCCGCTGGCACGCCTGCAACTGCTCAAGTATTACAGCGGCGATCTGCAAGCCACCGGGCGGGGCCAGATGTTGACCGCCATGACGGAAGTGGAAGGCTCGGCCGGCTATGTGGCCATCGAACAGGTGGAAGGCATGTTGCACGGCAAGCAAGGCAGCTTTGTACTGCAACACAGCGGCACCATGGCGCGCGGCCAGCCGCAATTATCGATCAGCATCGTGCCGGATTCGGGCACGGGCGATCTGTTCGGCATCAGTGGGGTTTGCCGGATTGTGTTGCAGGATGGCGGGCATAGTTACGTACTGGATTATGAGTTACACGGCTAAGCCGCAACCCTCCCCCTGAACTGCGCGCGCGGGCTGCGCACCTGTTTCGTGCAGCAGGCCGCAATTCCACAAACGGTTTCGTGGCTTTTTTTTGCGTCAGGTGTGCGCCATCATTGACAGTACATTTCTTACAGCGATACCAATGCGTACCCGCGTTGCACCCCGCAAATTTGCTGATTCAGGCCGCCTGAAGGCCGCTTTTTTTACCGCCCGGCGTAAGTTACGGCACTCTGGCAAGCATCCGTCGCAGGCATTTGATCTGATTACAGTAAAGCCTGTTTGCACAGTGTTGGCACGGTGCCGTGAATGCGCTTGCAGCGTCAAAATGCGCCGTATAGGATGCGCAGAGGATGGAGTTGCGCATGACAAGGCGTAACCGCAAACAAGTAACCGCACTGAACCGGTCGATACAAATAAACCGGCGCGAAACGGACACATTCAATGTGCAACGGCCGCGCCGTTTTCGACTGCGGCGCTGTTACCACAAATACATAAGAACCGAGATTCGATCCATGCAACGAAGCAATCTGCGCGAGCACGGCTTTACGCTGCTCGAACTGTTGGTAGTGCTGTTGATTATTGCGCTGTTGGCCGGTTACGTCGGGCCCAAGCTGTTTGGTGAAGTCGGCAAAGCCAAAATGAAAACCGCCGCCAGCCAGATGAAATCACTGGCCGACGCGCTTGATCATTACCGGCTGGATGTCGGCCACTACCCCACCACCGAACAAGGTCTGGCCGTACTCAGCGTCAAACCGGGCGACGAAGCCAAATGGCAAGGCCCCTACCTGACCAAAGACGTGCCCAACGATCCGTGGGATCACCCCTATGTTTATCGCCGCCCTGGCGAAAACGGCCATGATTTCGACCTCATCACCTATGGCGCCGACGGCAAGCCCGGCGGCACCGGTGAAGACGCCGACATCTCGTATTTTCAGTAACGCAGCCCGCGTCACTGACCCCTAGCCATGCGCTACAAAGTCAAAGCGCTCCAGGCCGGCTTGTTACAAGAGCTGGACCTGGAGGCCGCCAACGAAGCCGAGCTCAAGCAGCGCCTGTCGTCGCAGGGGCTGGAGCTGGTGTCGGCGCACGCCCAGCATCGGGTCAGTTTTCGCAAAAGCGAATTTGCGCTGTCGCTGTTTACCCAGGAATTGATTGCCCTGCTCGAAGCTGGCCTGACCCTGGTCGAGGCGGTAGAAACCCTCAAGGAAAAAAAGCCGCTGCCGACGGCAACCGCGTGGTGCTCTCGCGCCTGATTGATGGCTTGTATCAGGGCCTGCCGCTGTCACGCGTGCTGGGGCAGATGCCCGAGCATTTTCCGCCGCTGTATATCGCCACCGTGGGCTCGGCCGAAAAGACCGGCCACCTGCCAATGCGCTCAAGCGTTACCACCATTACGAATCGCGGCTGGCTTCGGTTAAAAAAGAAGATTATTTCGGCGCTGGTTTACCCGGCCGTGATCATCAGTATCGGCAGCTGCATCATGTTGTTTCTGCTGTTTTATGTGATTCCCAAATTCAGCCAGATTTACGCCAGCATGAAAGACCTGCCGTTTGCCGCCGCCGTGCTGCTGTGGTGGGGCAATCTGGTACATGACCATGGCCCGGTGTTGTTTGCCGGCATTGTCGGCACGATTGCGCTGGCGATTGTGTTGCTGCGCACGCCTGCAGTGCAGGCCGCTTTATTAGAAGCGTTCTGGCGTTTGCCCAGCCTGGATGGCTATCGTCGCCTGTTTTCGCTCACGCGCTTTTATCGCACCGTTGGCTTGTTGTTGTCGGGCGGCTTGTCGGTGGTGGCGGCGATGGAGCTGGCGGCGCAATTGCTACCCACGCCAATGCGGCTGGCGCTAACGCGCGCGCTGGTCGATATCAAGGCGGGCCAGACCGTGTCCGCCACCTTGCCGCGT
Organism: Silvimonas sp. JCM 19000; assembly: GCA_001313065.1. The sequence continues at coordinate 3,381 of BBFD01000015.1, read as the reverse complement.
TATGGCCTGACCACGCCCGTCGCCGAACGCCTGTTGCGGGTGGGCGAGCAAAGCGGCGAGCTGGCCACCATGGCCGAACGCGCCGCGCAGTTTTGCGACGAAGAACTCGACCGCGCCATCGATATGTTTACCCGTCTGTTCGAACCGATTCTGATGCTGATCATCGGCGTGATGATCGGCTCCATCGTCTTCCTTTTATATATGCCGATCTTCCAGCTGGCCGAGAGCACGCAATGACCGCGCTAACGCTCGAACTGATCAACCATCTGCGCCAGACCCAGACCGACGCCGCTCTACCGCTGCAAATCCAGCAAACGCTGGGGCTGGATGATCTGACTTATCGCGCCGAAATCAGCCGTTTTCTGGGCTTGCCCGCGCTGGACCGGGACGAGCTGACCGCACAGTTTCCGCGCTACGATCTGCTGCCTTATGCCGAAGCCGTCGGCCGCCAATGCGTGCTGGTGGAAGACACCGAAGGCCATCTGCGCCTGGTGCTGGGCGATCCGTTTGATCGCATCACGCGCAACTGGGCACAGCAGCGGCTCAACGTCAGCTATGTGACGGCGTTTGCGCATTTCTCCGATGTGCGCACATGGCTGGACAGTTTCGAGACCTCGCATCGCGCCATGGACCAGATGCAGGCCGGCCCCGACGCCGAAACTGGCAATGAGGGCGTTACCGAAATCTCGCTGGCTACCATCGCGCGCGATGCCTCGCCCGTGGTGCGGCTGGTCAATTCCACGCTGTATGACGGCCTCAAATCCAAGGCGTCGGATATCCACCTCGAAAGCACCGCTACCGGCTTGTCGATCAAATACCGTATCGATGGCGTGCTGTTGCATATCGGCGGCGCCAATGGCGTGGAAACCGCCGAACAGGTGATTTCGCGCATCAAGGTATTGGCCGATCTGGATATTTCCGAGCGCCGGATTCCGCAGGATGGCCGCTTTAAAGTGCTGGCCAATGGCCGCGATGTGGATTTCCGCGTCTCGATCATGCCGTCGATTTATGGCGAAGACGCCGTGCTGCGGATTCTGGACAAGCAAAACGGCGGCGATGCCTTCAAGCAATTGCGGCTGGATATCCTCGGCTTTGATGACGCCACCATGGCCAATATCCGCGGCCTGGCCACCGAACCCTACGGTTTGTTGCTGGTAACCGGCCCGACTGGCTCGGGCAAATCCACCACGCTGTACGCCACGCTATCTGAGATCAACACCGGCGAAGAAAAGATCATCACCATCGAAGACCCGGTGGAATACCAGTTGCAGGGCATTCTGCAAATTCCGGTCAACGATAAAAAAAAGGCCTGAGCTTTGCACGCGGTTTGCGGTCCATTTTGCGGCATGACCCGGACAAAATTCTGGTCGGCGAAATCCGTGACGGCGAAACCGCCAATATCGCGGTGCAAGCGGCGCTGACGGGCCACCTGGTGCTAACCAGCGTGCACGCCAACAATGTGTTTTCAGTGCTTGATCGCTTTATGCATATGGGTGTCGAGCCCAACAGCTTTGTCGATGCGCTGATTGGCGTGGTGGCGCAGCGTCTGGTGCGCAAGATTTGTCCGCATTGCATGACCGACGATGCGCCCGATGACGAATTGCTGGAAGCCTCCGGCGTGACGCGCGCGCAAGTGGCGCATTGGCGCTTTCGCAAAGGCAGCGGCTGTAGTCACTGCCGCGGCACTGGCTATCTGGGCCGCAAAGCCATCGCCGAAGTGCTGCGCCTGAACGATGAATTGAAACAAGCCATTGCCGGGCGCGCGCCCGCCGTTGAAGTCAAACAACTGGCGGCCAGTCTGGGATTCTTGAGCATGCGTCAGGCCGCGATGGCCGTGGTGGCGCGCGGTGAAACCACTTTGCAGGAAGTAAACCGTGTCACGTTTGTGGATTGAGCACACCGCCTGGCTGACCCGCCGCCACGTGTTGCTCGCCAGCGGGCCACGGTTAGCCCTCGGCCAGAAAAAAAGGCGCGCCGCTGCTGCAGCGGGCGCATGCCGCAGTACAAGCGGTGGGTGACGACGCGGTACTGCGTTTGCAGCAACTGCTTAGCCACGCGCCGCGCGGCAGTCTGGGGCTGGATCAGCTCAACCTTATTCTTGGCGCGCCGTGGGTGCGCTATGCCGTGCTGCCCTGGCAAGCGTCGCTCAAGCGCGAGGCCGATTGGGAAGGTTACGCCCGGGTCTTGCTGGCGCAGCAATATGGGGTTGCCACCGATACCTGGCGCATACGCGTGGCCCCTGGCGGCTTTGGCCAGGCGCGGCTGGCGGCGGCGGTGGACCAGGGTTTGTTCCAGACCGTGTTTGAGATGGCGCGCGCGGGCAAATTGCGCCTGAGTCAGTGCGAGCCATTATTGATTACCGCACTCAACCGCCATCACGCCCGGCTCAAGGCGCGCGAATTTGCGCTGGTGCTGCTGGAGAGCGAATACGCCACCTGTCTGTTCTATCAAAAAAGGCTGGCGTAGCGTTATCACCCAGCCCTACGCGGTGCCGCCGCATCAAGCACCCGATATCGAGCAACTGAGCGCACTGGTGCGCGACGCCGCTGTGCTGGGTGGCGAAACCATGCCGCTGCACATCTATGTGACCTCGTCTGATGTGCCGCTGGCCAGCTTGTCCGGCAACGGCCCGCTGCAATGGTTGGGCGGCGTGCATCCGCGCTTTAGCCAGCCCATTGATCTGCGTGGCAGCAGCGACGCGGTTGAGGTGGCGGCATGAAGCCGGTGCAACTCGACTTTCAACGTAAACCGAGCAGCACGCCGTGGCTGGGTCTGTTGCTGGTCGCCGTCGGCGTGACGGTGATTTTGTGGGCATTGGCGCAGCAGGATATTGCACGCCAACGCCAGCAACAGGTGGCCGATCGCGAAGACGCCGTGGCGTGGCTCAAGCAGAAACAAGACCAGGCGCAAATCGCCGCGCGCAAAGAAACCCCCATGAACGATAAAGTGGCGGCCATCCGCCGGGGCCAGTTGCTCAGCCCCATGCCGGCGCTGGCGTTGCTGGAAGAATACTGGAGCAAGGATATCGGCCTGACCAAGCTCGAAGTGGTCACCGCCGACCATGACATCAAGCTGGAACTTGAATCGCGCACGCTGGAAGACACGCTCAGCCTGGTCGACAACCTGACCAGCGATCCGCGCGTGGGCAAGGTGACCTTTGCGCATCAGGGCTTGAAGGTGGTTGATCCGTTCAAGCGACCCAATCGCAACTGGAATTCACCTGGCGCGAGGTGGTGCGATGAATGGCGCGCGCCTGTTATGGACCTTGCGGCAATGGCCGCGCCAGGCCGGTTTGCTGGGCTGGGTGGGGCTGGCTTTGATGCTGGCGGGCTGGTTGATCTATCGCCAGGACGTGGTGCCGGTCAATCAGGACCTGGACCG
>BBFD01000014.1 GCA_001313065.1 Silvimonas sp. JCM 19000 | reverse complement strand
CGCCTTGCTGGCCATCGCCGACGCATCGTGCGCGATGCCGCCACGCTGATCGCCGCCAACGCGCGCGATATGGAGCAAGCACGCGCCGACGGCCTGGAACCTGCCCTGCTCGATCGTCTGCAACTGACCGACAAAACCATCGCCACCATGGCCGAAGGCCTGCGCCAGATGCTGCGCTGCCGGATCCGGTGGGGGAGATGGGTGATTTCAAATTCCGCCCTTCCGGCATTCAGGTGGGCAAGATGCGCGTGCCCTTGGGCGTGATCGGCATCATTTATGAAGCCCGCCCCAACGTCACCGCCGATGCCGCCGGCCTGTGCATCAAATCCGGCAATGCCACCATCCTGCGTGGCGGCCGCGAAGCGTTTCACTGCAATCAGGCGATTGCCGCGCTGGTGAAAGAAGGCCTGGCCAGCGCAGGCCTGCCTGCCACCGCGGTCCAGATTATCGAAACACCCGATCGCGCCGCCGTGGGCGAGCTGATCACCATGACCGAATTTGTCGATGTCATCGTGCCGCGCGGGGGCAAAAGCCTGATCGCCCGCATCGCGCAAGATGCACGCGTGCCGGTGATCAAGCATCTGGATGGTATCTGCCACGTCTATATCGACGAAGAAGCTGATCCCGAAAAAAAGCCATCCGCATCGCCGACAACGCCAAAACCCAGCGTTACGCACCGTGCAACACCATGGAAACGCTGCTGGTGCACAGCAACGTGGCCGATCTGATCCTGCCACCGTTAGCCGCCATTTACGAACAAAAGGGTGTTGAGCTGCGCGGTTGTGCCGCCACACGCGACATCCTGCCCGAAGCGATTCCCGCCACCGAAGAAGACTGGCGCACCGAATACCTGGCGCCGATTTTGTCGATCAAGCTGGTGGACGATCTGGACGCAGCCATCGACCATATCAATACCTATGGCTCGCACCACACCGATGCCATCATCACCGAGAACTACAGCAAAGCGCGCCGCTTTTTTGCGCGAGGTGGATTCGGCCTCGGTGATGGTGAACGCCAGCACGCGTTTTTGCCGATGGGTTCGAGTACGGCCTGGGCGCCGAGATCGGCATTTCCACCGACAAGATCCACGCACGTGGTCCGGTCGGCCTGGAAGGCCTGACCAGCGAGAAATGGGTGGTGTTGGGCAACGGAGAAATCCGCGTTTGAGTCAGCTTGCGCCGCCCAAAGCCCTGGGCATATTTGGCGGCACCTTTGACCCGATCCACGAGGGCCATCTGATGCTGGCCCGGGCCTTGCGCGATACCTTTGCCTTGCCGTCGGTCAGCCTGATCCCGACCGGCCTGCCGCAACACCGCAATGCGCCGGTCGCCAGTCCGCAGCAACGTCTGGTGTGGGTGCAACACGCCGTGGCGGGCGAAGCGGGTTTGCAAGCCGACGACCGGGAAGTGCGCCGTCAGGGCTTCTGTTATACGGTAGACACGCTCGAAGAGTTGCAAGCTGAACAGCCCGATACGCTGTTGGTGTGGTTGATTGGCGGCGACTCGTTTCATCATTTACAGCAATGGCATCGCTGGACTGATCTGCTGGAGCTGGGCCACATGGTGGTCGCGGCTCGACCCGGCTACGATTGGTCTAAACTGCCAAAAGAACTGATGCAGGTGCTGGACACCCGCAAAGTAGCAGCGCACCCCGATGCGTTGCATAAGGCGGAATCAGCCTTCTGCCCACCCCGCTCATGCCATTTTCATCCACCGAACTACGCGACAAACTCGCGCATGGTGCTGATGTCAGTGGCCTGACTCCGGTTGCCGCCGAAGTGCAGCAATCCGGGCTTTATGAAACTTGACGCGGCCCCGCCGCGACCCGGCAAGCAATACGGCAACCGCCGACCGGGCGCTGGCCCCGCAGGATATGGATGAATGGACGAACACACCCAACAGATGCGCGATACCGCCGTGCTGGCGCTGGAAGATATCAAAGGCAAAGACATTCTGGTGCTGGATACCACCCAGTTGACCGACCTGTTTGATTGCATGATTGTCGCCAGCGGCGATTCCAACCGCCAGGTGCGCGCCCTGGCTAACAACGTCGCGGTAGAACTCAAAGCCAAAGGCTTTGAGATCGTTAGTACCGAAGGCGAAGAATCCGGTGAATGGGTTCTGGTCGATGCAGGTTCGCTGGTGGTGCATGTGATGCTGCCGCCAGTACGCGATTACTACGATCTGGAACAGCTGTGGGGCGGGCAGAAGCCGACCTTTGCACCGCTGGGCCGGTCCTGGACCGCAGTCTGAGCGTTGCTGAAAACCGGTCTTGCGAGGCCGGTTTTTATTTTTGCGCGCCGCCGCGGCCGCGCATCGTCAATCGACACCATAACGATATAACGATTGAATCTTTAAACGGCTAACCCGTTGAGGTAGATTCGTTTGTTTCCGCTTTGCGCCCGCAAAGTGTCACCCCGGCGCCCCACTGCGCCGCGCAATCAGGTACTGAAGCAGCAATGACAGGCATTAGCGAAGCGAGGCTGACTCACCTCAAGCAACTGGAAGCCGAGTCCATCCACATCATCCGTGAAGTCGCGGCCGAATTTGAAAATCCGGTCATGCTGTATTCGATCGGTAAAGACTCCGCCGTCATGCTGCACCTGGCGCGCAAGGCGTTTTATCCCGGCAAGCCGCCGTTCCCGCTCATGCACGTCGACACCACCTGGAAATTCCAGGAAATGTACAAGCTGCGTGAAAAAACAGCGGGCTGAAGGCTGGAACCTGATTACCTACGTCAATGAAGAGGGCGTTAAAGCCGGTATCAATCCGTTTACCGCCGGCAGCGCCAAACATACCGACGTTATGAAAACCCAGGGCCTGAAACAAGCGCTGGATAAATACGGTTTTGATGCCGCCTTTGGTGGCGCGCGGCGCGATGAAGAAAAAAATCACGCGCTAAAGAACGCGTGTATTCGTTCCGCGATAAAAAACCATCGTTGGGACCCGAAAAAAAACCAACGCCCGGAATTGTGGAATCTGTATAACTCGCGCATCGACAAAGGCGAATCGATCCGCGTATTTCCGCTGTCCAACTGGACCGAACTCGATATCTGGCAATACATCTTTCTGGAAAACATCGAGATTGTGCCGTTGTACTTTGCCGCAGAACGCCCGGTGGTGGATCTGAATGGCACGCTGGTGATGATCGACGACGATCGCATCCTGCAATATCTGACGCCCGAGCAGAAAGCCAGCATCGAAACCAAATGGGTGCGCTTCCGCACGCTGGGCTGTTATCCGCTGACCGGCGCGGTTGAATCCAAAGCCGCCACGCTGGCTGACGTCATCCAGGAAATGTTGCTGACCAAAACCAGCGAACGCCAGGGCCGCGTGATTGACCATGATTCCAGTGGCTCAATGGAAAAGAAAAAAAATGGAAGGCTATTTCTAAAGCCCGCGTAAACCGCGCCCATTTTTTTAATCCACACCCGGCCGCCCGGTATCGATACGGAAAACCCTATATGTCTCACCAGTCTGATCTGATCGCCAGCGATATCCTTGCTTATCTCAAACAACACGAGAACAAGGATCTGCTGCGCTTTATTACCTGTGGCAACGTGGATGACGGCAAATCCACGCTGATTGGCCGCTTGCTGCACGATTCCAAACTGATCTTTGAAGATCAATTGGCCGCGATCGCCAAAGACAGCAAAAAAGTACAACACCACCGATGAAGAAATCGACCTGGCTCTGCTGGTTGATGGCCTGCAAGCCGAACGCGAGCAAGGCATTACCATCGATGTCGCATATCGCTATTTCAGCACCGATAAACGCAAATTCATCATTGCCGATTGCCCGGGCCACGAGCAATACACGCGCAATATGGCCACCGGCGCGTCCACCTGTGACCTGGCCATTATCCTGATCGATGCGCGTTATGGCGTGCAGACGCAAACGCGCCGCCATAGCTATATCGTGTCGTTGCTCGGCATTAAACACGTGGTGGTGGCGGTCAATAAAATGGATCTGGTCGAATTTGGCCAGGCACGCTTTGACGAAATCAAAGCGCAATACCTCGAATTTGCCAAACAACTGAGCATCGAAGATATCCGCTTTGTGCCAATCTCGGCACTGCGCGGCGATAACGTGGTGACCGCCAGCGAACGCACGCCGTGGTACGACGGCGGCACGCTGATGAGCTTGCTGGAATCGGTGGAAGTATCCCGCGATGCGCGCCTGGAAGCCTTCCGGTTTCCGGTGCAATACGTTAACCGCCCCAACCTCGACTTCCGCGGTTTCTGCGGCACCGTTGCGGCGGGTCGCGTGCATCCGGGCGATGAGATTGTGGCGCTGCCTTCGGGCAAACGCAGCAAGGTCAAAGCCATTGTCACTTTCGAAGGCGACCAGCCCACGGCCTTCACCGGCCAGGCCGTCACCCTGACGCTGGAAGACGAAATCGACATCAGCCGCGGCGATCTGATTGTGCGCGCCAGCGACGTGCCGCCGCACGTGGCGCAAGCGTTTGAGGCGCATGTGGTGTGGATGAACGAAGCACCGTTGCAGCCGGGCAAGGAGTATCAGTTCAAGCTGGGCGGCAAAGCCATTTATGGCCGCGTGCGCGCCATCGAGCACCGTATTGATGTGAATACGCTCGAACACGTCCCGGCCGAGCAACTGGCGCTGAACGAAATCGCTCGCGTCACCGTCGATGTGACCGCGCCGGTGGTGTTTGACGCCTATAGCCAGTGCCGTGGCACGGGTAACTTCATCATCATCGACCGCCTGACCAATGCCACGGCGGGTGCCGGCATGGTGTTGGCGCCTGCGGCGGCCTCGGCGCAGGGCACTGCTGCTGATATTGCCGCGATGAGCGAACTGGAACGCCTGCGCGCGTTTGAAGTGGAAATGAACGGCTGGTGCGCAAGTATTTTCCGCATTGGGGCGCCAAGGATATTTCGGGCCGCGATTGATTGCCGCCAGATTGCCTGATCAAATGCCCGCGCTCTGCTCGCGGCATTTTTTTGTCCTTTCAAGGCGGTGCACAGCGTGCCGATTGCTGCGCCTCCGTATCCAACACCTGGCCTGGCGAAAGTCGGGATTGAACGGTGGCAAAGCGCGGCAATGCTATTATCGTGCTCTTGAATCTGGCGCGCCGCTTGCCTGCCGCAACCGGCGCCGCATCAATTCCGCAATACCTGGAGAGGCAATGAGTTCGGTCAGCCAACGTGATAGAGATATCTTTGAAAACCTGTTTGTTCTGGAACTGGCCAACAACCATTGGGGCAGTCTGGATCGCGGGATCAAGATCATCCGTGACCACGGTACCATCGTGCGCTTTAACAACGTTAAAGCGGCGATCAAGCTGCAATTCCGCGATATGGACGAATTCATCCATCCTGAATTCAAAGGCAATCAAGAGCTGCGCTACGTTAAAAAAAACGGAAGACACCAAGCTCAGCCGCGCCGATTTCACCCGGATGGTTGAAGAAATCAAGAATGTGGGCTGCATTCCGATGGCCACGCCGTTTGACGAACCGTCGGTGGATTTGTGCATAGATTTTGATATGCCGATTATCAAGATTGCCAGCTCCGACATGAATGACTGGGTCTTGATTGAAAAAAAATCGCCTCTACGCGCCGACCGACCATCGTATCCACCGGGGGCGCCTCGGAAAAAAAGATCTGGATGATCTGGTCAGCTTTTATGAAAAGCGCGATATCCCGCTGGCCATCAACCATTGCGTATCGCTATACCCCAGCGAAGACAGCGAATTGGGCCTGGACCAGATTGATTATCTGAAACGCCGTTATCCCAACCATGTCATTGGCTATTCCACGCACGAATATCATGACTGGTTCTCGTCGATGCTGATTTCTTATGGCAAAGGCGCGCGCAGCTGGGAACGCCATATCGATATCAATTACGAAGATGTGGCCGTGTCGCCGTATTGCTCGTTGCCGGAGAATTGCGACACCTGGTTCAAGGCCTTCCACAAAGCCAAGGAAATGTGCGGTGGTGTGGGCCAAAGCCGGCGCGTGATTTCGAAGCGCGAAAAAAAGAATATCTGGATGCGCTGGTGCGTGGCGCCTATGCCAAGCGCGACCTGGAAGCCGGTTATGTATTCAGCAAAGAAGCTTTTGAAAAAAGACTTTTATCTGGCGATTCCGCTGCATAAGGGGCAATTGTCCTGCCGCGAAGTCATGAATGGCGAAAAGCTGCTGCAACCCATTAAAGCCAATGACCGCCTGACCATCGATATCATCGACGGCCATATAGCGAAAACCCGGCGCTGCAAAGCCTGATCATGAATCGCGGACTCTAATGAAACGTATCTCTGAACAAATCGCCGATTGGCTGGTTGAGCACGGCGTGGAACAGGTTTTTTACCGTCACCGGTGGTGGCGCCATGTTTCTGAACCAGGCCATCGGCGGCCATAGCCAACTGCGCACCGTGTTTATGCATCACGAACAAGCATGCGCCATGGCGGCCGAAGGCTATGCACGCATCAGCGGCAAGCCCGCCGTGGTGATGCTGACCACCGGCCCGGGCTCCATCAATGCCCTGAACGGCGTGTATGGCGCGTATACCGATTCGATTCCGATGATCGTGATTTCGGGGCAAGCCAAGCGCGAAACCTGCCTTTCGTTTTATGACTTGCCCGAGCTGCGCCAGCTGGGCGACCAGGAAGGCCCGACGATTGCGATGGCCAGCCCGGTGTGCAAATACGCACAACTGGTGCGCTCGGAACAAGATCTGGAAACCATGCTGCCGGCGGCGTTTGTGCAAGCGGTGTCCGGCCGGCCTGGCCCGGTGTGGCTGGATATCCCGCTCGATATTCAGCAATCAACGCAGCAAATCAATATTCCGGCGCCCGTGTGGCCCGCGCAGCCCGTCAATGACGCGCTACGTGCCGACTGCCAGACCATCATCCAGCAGCTGCGTGCAGCGCAGCGGCCGCTGGTACTCGGTGGCACCGGCGTGCGCCTGTCGAAAACCGAAGCGCGCGTGCTGGCGTTGATCGAAAAGCTGGGCATTCCGCTGGCCACCGCGTGGACGCATGACTGATCGCCTCCGATCACCCGTTGTTTGCCGGACGCCCCGGCACCATCGGCACGCGCGCGGGCAATTTCTGCCTGCAAAACGCCGACTTTGTGCTGGTGCTGGGTTCGCGTCTGAATATTCGCCAGACCAGTTATAACTGGGGCACCTTTGCCCGCAACGCATGGGTGGCGCAGGTCGATATCGATGCGGCCGAATTACGCAAGCCCACGGTCCAGGTTGATCTGGGCGTGGCAGCGGACCTTGGGGTTTTTTTCTCGACGTGCTCGAACAAGAACTGGCCAGCGTACAACTGCCCAGTTACCAACCGTGGGCCGATTGGTGCCACAAGATTGGCCAGACCTATAACGCGGCCAAAGAACACGTGCAAAAAACCCGGCGCACCGCTCAATCCCTACGTAATGGTTGATCGCATTTTCAAGGCGATGCGGCCCGACGATATCGTGGTGTCCGGCAATGCATCGGCGTGCATTTTGCCGTTTCAGGTGGGCACGCTGCAGCAGGGCCAGCGCTTGTTCAGCAACTCGGGCTCGGCTCGATGGGCCATGATTTGCCTGCGGCGCTGGGCGCGTCGACCGCCACCTTTGACCAGCCGCGCCGCGTGATCTGCTTTGCCGGCGACGGCAGCATCCAGATGAATATCCAGGAGCTGCAGACGCTAAAGACCCTGGGCGCCAATGTGGTGATCGTGGTGCTGAACAACGCGGGCTATCTGTCGATCTGGCAAACGCATGAAAACTTCTTTGGTCGGGTTATCGGCGCAACGCCCGCTACCGGCGTTGAATTTCCGGATTTCTGCGCCGTCGCGCGTGCGTACGGCTTGAAAGCCGCGTCGATCTGGAGCGAAGAAGACCTGTCCCAGCTGGACCAATTGCTGTTGCAAGATGGCCCGCTATTGATTGATCTGCACGTTGATCCGCGCCAGGAATTCGCCCCGCGCATCAAATCGCGAGTGGATGAAAACGGCAAATTCTTTACCCCCGAACTCGACGATATGCATCCGTTCCTTGAGCAATCGGTGGTGGAGGCAGTGCGCGCCGAAGCGGCTGCAATCAAATCCATTGCGCGATAACGGAGCGTTGCATTGACCGCCCTCACCCCGATGCCGCTTAACCTCGATCAACTGATGCTTGCCGCAGCGCAACCGGCGCGGCAGGTGCGCGCCGATCAACCGGTCTGGATTTTTTGGCGCGGGCAATTTCGGCCAGGATTTGTGCCGCGCCATGCAAAAAAAATGGCGTGTCGGTGGCGGGCTTTATCGAAACCACGCCGCGTGCCAAAACAGCGCTGAATTTGCCGATCAAAAGCTGGAGCGAATTAACTGCGCAAGATCGCCAGGCGCAATTGGCGCTGGGCATTCTTAATCGCGCGGCTGCTTTTGACCAATTGATTGAGTTGGCCACGGCCGCCGGTTTTGACGCGGTGGTGATGCCGTGGGATAGCTACGACCAGTTTGGCGCCGATCTAGGCTGGCGTTTCTGGTTAAGCACGCGCGCGTTTTTGCAGGCCCATCTGCCGCGCATGCGCGATGTATTGGCGCGCTTGGGCGACGACACGAGCCGCAATGTATTGCTGCGTTTAATGGCGTTTCGTCTGGGCGTTGATCTGGATTTCGCCAGCGTCCAATCGGCCGAGCCGCAATATTTTAATGAACTGACCTTGCCCGCATTGCGCGGCCGCGCCATCACTTATGTGGATTGCGGCGCCTACAACGGCGATACCTATATCGACTGGCGCGCCAGGACGGTATTCGCTGCCAGCAGGCGCTATTGCTGGAACCCGATCCCGCCAATTACGCCGCGCTGGCGCGCAATATGGCCGGCCAGTATCCGGAGGCCGTGTGTTTGCCTTTGGCCGCCGCAGAGCAATACACGATTTTGTCGTTTAATTCGGGGCAGGGTGAAGGCGGCTCAATCAGCGCCACCGGCGACCAACATATCGCTGCAACCGCGCTGGACCAATTGCTGCCGCAAGGCCACGTTGATCTGATCAAACTGGATGTGGAAGGCGCCGAGGCGCAGGTCTTGCGTGGCGCCCGCAATCTGATTGCCCGCAGTCGCCCGGTGCTGGCGCTCTCGCTGTATCACAACCCCCAGGATATCTGGGAGTTGCCGGAATTGCTGTTTGAATTGTGCGACGGATATGATTTTTTTATATTCGCCAGCATTTTTTTTCAATTCGTTCGATTGCGTGTTATACGCAATTCCGGCAAAGCGGTAAGGGACTGGCGGGCCCGCGTGCCTATTCGCTAAAGTTGATGCGCTCTTTTTTTTCTACTACAATCGGTCGCTTTTGTACGTAGACGTGAATTGAACCAATATATTCGCCCAGTATTCCTATAAATAAAAGCAAGATACCAAACATAAAAAAAACATCCCGATAACAATCGGAGCGATGCCGATCGGGAAGGTTTGCCAGAACATCAGCTTTAGAATCAAGAACAGCAATGCCACCAGTATGCTGCCACCGCCGAGCAAAAAAGCCGAATAGCGACGCCAGCCGGATCGGGATCAATGAATGGCTGATAATGCCCAGCATGGCAATATCGTAGAGCGTATAAAAAAAATTGTTTTTTTGAAATGCCGCGTAAACGGCGTGGCTGATTAAACGGAATCGTCTTGATTTCAAAACCGAGCTCGCAAATCATACCGCGCAAATACGGATACGGGTCATTTACCGCGCGCACTTGATCCAGCACCGCTTTGTCGTACAAACCGAAGCCAGTCGCGTCTGGCACCATGCGCACGTCGGACATACGGTCCAGCAGGCGATAATACGTTTTGCGCAGCGTATGTACTACCGGGTTGCTCTGGCTGACCGGTTTGGTAGCCATAACCACTTTGTAGCCTTCTTCCCAGCCCTTGATAAATTCGGGTATGACCTCGGGAGGATCTTGCAGATCCGAAGCCAGATAAACCGTGGCATCGCCCGTCGTCTGAATAAACCCCCAATACGGCGAACGGATATGTCCAAAATTGCGGGTATTAACGATGATCTTTACCCGCCGGTCATGCGCGGCAATTTCTTTAAGCAATGCCACTGTATTGTCGGTGGAGGCATTGTCGATAAAGACATATTCAAAATCATAGTTGGGGTATTGTTCCATGACCCAGCACACGCGCGTGTACAGTTCGTGCACATTGTCTTGCTCGTTGTAGCACGGCGAGATAATGCTGATGGTTTTTTTTATCAGTCATGATTAAAAGCGCCTTTAATGTCGATGGCGGAATGTGAATCGGGCATTGCCGATATACGATATTAAAGCAACGATGACAATGGTAACGCCCTGCGCTAACCAGACTGGCAGCTGCATTCGATCAATAGTGAACCAGAACAGTGCAATCGAGCATAATGCGCCAACACCGTAAACCAGATAGCAGCGCAAATATTCGTGCAGCCAATTGCCTTTAGAACGGAATACGTACAGCTTGTACACCAGAAATGCCATGCTGATTGCCACGATATTGGCAATGATGGCGATACCGATCACGTTTAAATGCCCGGTTAGCAAATAATACAACGCCACACCACAGCCGTAGCCAAATGCAGTGTTAAACACACCGGCAATCAAAAAAAGCGGATTTGCGTGGCGTTTTTTTGGCGTAACCATTCAAGCACGGCGCGGCCCCGCTGTGGCGGCGATAGCCTGCGCGAGATCAAACCGCAACGTCAGGCCCAATTGCTGCCGCGCTTTATCAATTGAAGGCACGTACCAGTCGATGGCTGCCCCGGTCGACTCGGCCATTTGCAAGGGCACATTAAAATGCTGCGCTACTTGTCCGGCAATGTGTGCCATGGTCAGCGCTTGATCGGAGCCGACATTAAACGCGGGGCAGTCGGCCGCGCTGGCGGCCGCAATGTGCATCAGCCAGGTGACCAGATCATCGGCGTGCATATAGCTGCGATAAACCGGGTGCGTGGCTTTTACTACGATAGGTACGCCATCAAGGCCGTTCTGAATAAAGTTGCCGATGGCAAAGTGCTGATCGCGCGGCAGCCAGCGCCCGATAAAGGCAAAGCAACGGGCAATGCTGACCCGCAAGCCGGCCTGGCCAAGCGCTTTGATGGCCTGCTCGGCATCGCGCTTTGCTGCGGCATAAGGCTGTTTGCCTTCCGGCATGGCGTCGATATCGCGCAATGGCGCGTCTTCGCTAACCGGAATCAGCGCTTCCAGTGGTCCGTACACCGCGCCGGAACTGGCGTAAACAATCTGGCTGTGCGCATGGAATAAAGGCGCCAGGCGGCAATAGTTCAGCGTGCCCGCCAGGATGTTCTGACGCTCAGTGGCCGGCCGCGCCAGATAATCCCGCGCGTCGGTGGACGCCGCCGCGTGGATGACGATATCGGCGGCGGGCAAGGTATCGCAGCAGGCGATATCGGCGTCGATATATTCAATGCCTGGGGCCGCGAATTCGGCAAAACGGGTGGGCAATGCGCTGGCGTGGCGCGCCAGCACGATAACGCGGCCGATTTGCCACGGCGTTAACGCACCGGCAATAAAGGCATCCAGGATTGATTTGCCAAAAAAGCCAGTGCCGCCGATGACCAGCAAAGTGCGCGCGGCAATGGCAGGCGCGGCAGTCGCCATGATCAGAAATTAACGCCGAGGAAAGTCTCGATCTTTTCGATCACAAAATCGAGATGTTGCTCAGTTAAACCCGGATACAGCCCGATCCAGAACGTGTTGTTCATGATTTCGTCGGTGCGGGTCAATTGACCTACCACGCGGAAATTGCGGCCTTGCATATAAGGTTGGCGCGTTAGATTGCCGGCAAACAACAAGCGCGTGCCGATCTTGTTTTGATCCAGATAATTGATCAGATCAACCCGCGTGGTGCCCGCTTCGGCTTTCAGCGTCATCGGAAAACCAAACCACGACGGATCAGAATCGGGCGTGGCTTGCGGCAGGATCAGGAATTCGGCGCAGCTTTGCAGTCGCTCGCTCAGATAAGCGAAATTGCGTTTGCGCGCGGCAATAAACCCGTCCAGCTATCCAGTTGCGCCAGGGCGCAGGCGGCTTGCATATCGCTGATCTTCAGGTTGTAGCCCAGATGCGAATACGTGTATTTGTGGTCGTAGCCTTGCGGCAAATCGCCCAGTTGCCAATCAAAGCGCTTGCCACAGGTGTTGTCTTTGCCCGGTGCGCAATAACAATCACGGCCCCAATCACGGAACGATTCTGCAATCAGCTTCAGCTCGCGGTTATTGGTAAATACCGCGCCGCCTTCGCCCATGGTGATGTGATGCGCGGGATAAAAAAAACTGAGCGTGCCGATATCGCCGAATGTGCCGACTAACTGGCCGTTATAGGTAGAACCCAATGCATCGCAGCAATCTTCGATCAGCCACAAATTGTGGCGATCACAAAATGCGCGTATGGCTGCCAGATTGAAGGGATTGCCCAGCGTATGCGCCAGCATGACGGCCTTGGTGCGTGGCGATACCGCGGCTTCGAGCTGGCTAACGTCGATGTTGTAGGTGCCCAGATCGACATCAACAAACACCGGTACCGCGCCAAATTGCAGGATGGGATTAACGGTGGTGGGAAAGCCCGCCGCTACGCCGATCACTTCGTCACCCGGCACAATGGCGCGTTCACCCAGGCGGGGCGAAGTCAGCGCAGAAAATGCCAGCAGATTGGCGGAAGAGCCCGAATTAACGGTCATCAGATATTTAACGCCCAGATAATCGGCCAGGCGTTTTTTTCAAAGGCGTCGTTAAAGCGGCCGGTGGTCAACCAGCCATCGAGCGAGGCATCGACCATATTTTTTTCAGTTCGGGCGCGCCGATGACCTTGCCGGATGGCGGCACGGCAGAACTGCCGGGCACAAAGCCGCGCTCGGCGTATTCCAGCGCGGCATATTCGTCGACCAATGCGGCAATCTGTTTGCGCAATTTGTCTTTGGCGGCAAAGGCCGCATCGATTTTGCTTGTGGTCATTTCGTAATCTCTTGGTACGCGGGCGGCCGGTTTAATGGTTCCGGTCAGGCCCAGACTTTCCAGGGCGCCTGCTGGCTGGCCCAGAGTTCTTCCAGATGCGTTTTATCGCGCAGGGTATCCATCGGTTGCCAGAATCCAGCATGAAAATACGCCTGCAATTGATCTTGCTGTGCCAGGGTTTGCAAGGGGCCATCTTCCCACATCACATCTTCTGGTCCGATCAGATCAAGCACTTGCGGTTCCAGCACAAAAAAAACCGCCATTAATCCAGCTGCCATCGCCTACCGGCTTTTCCAGAAAAGAAGTGACGCTGGTGCCATCCAGTTGCAATGCGCCAAAGCGTGCCGGCGGGCGCACTGCCGTCATGGTCGCCCATTTGCCATGCTGCCGATGGAATTGCAGCGAAGCGCTGATATCCACCGAGCCCACGCCGTCGCCATAGGTCATGCAGAACGTGCCATCCAGATGATCGGCAATCCGCTTGATACGGCCGCCGGTGCGGGTTAATTCGCCGGTATCCACCAGGGTAATGCGCCAGGGCTCGGCTTTCTTTTGATGCACCTTGACCTGATCACCCTGCATATCAATGGTCAGATCGGACATATGCAGACTGTAATTGGCAAAGTATTCCTTGATCATGTAGCCGCGATAGCCGCAGCAGATGACAAAGTCGTTAATACCATGCGCCGAATACATTTTAAGGATGTGCCACAAAATCGGTTTGCCGCCGATTTCGATCATGGGCTTGGGGCGTAAGGCGCTTTCTTCCGAAATGCGCGTGCCAAGACCGCCTGCCAGAATCACTGCTTTCATGGGTTTGCTCCAGGAACACGCTCATGCACATATTGCAGATTGATCGGGGCCAGCATGGCGGCAAACCAGGGCTCGCGGATATGCGCAAAGTAGTGCGGCGCGCCATTGGTTTCGAGATAAACATGCGCGTTCATGGATGCATCCCAGCGCGGCATCAACAGCGCGCGGGCGATTTCGTGCAGCGCCGTGATGCTGCCTATGCCCAGCATCACGCAAACCGCGATCGCGGCCGCTTGCTGGCGCTGCACTTGCCAGCGCACCTGATGCAGATAATCGATGGCGGCCAGGCACAGCACCATAAGCGGGGCAATCGAGCGCGCATAACCAGATCGTTATTCGGCCCGAGGTGAAACAGCGGCAGGATAAACAGGATGCGCCGGTGGTGAGCAGCAAGCCGTCACGGCGCTGGCGCAGCAACAGCGCCCACAGGACGGCAAATTCGCAAATTACAAACGCGACGTAGGCGATGGTGTGGGCGAGCAGGGGCACCGGATGGTTATCCATCCCGGCCACCGCGGCTGAATCCAGAATCAGATAAAACGCGCACAAGGCGGCAGGCAGCACAAACAGGGGCGCCAGCTTGAGCGTGGCCAGCACATCGGTGCGCTCGCGCAGATGCTTGACGGCATAAACCAGCATAAAGGGCAGGCAGCCGATGGTGGTCAGCGGTGACCATAACGGCAGCACGGCAATCCACAACGGCAGCAAGCGCAGGCCGCGCGGATCATGCCAGCGGGTATAGATAAAAGCGGCAAACAGCCAGCCGGTAGCGTGTGGTTGGGCACCCAGAACAGCAGCGTGGAGTTGGACGAATACTGAAACAGCATCGCCCACCACTGGATATGTGCGGTGGAGAACAACGGTTGTGGATTAAACAGCAGCAGGCCGCCCAGCCAGTCCATGCCGCTGAACAAGGGCAGCACCAGCAGCATCAAGCCTATAAATTTCCAGCCTTGGCGCACCAGCGCCAGTTGCGCCATGACCAGCACCACGCCGAGATAAGTCCACAGCAGCAAGCCCAGCTGCGCCCATTGCAGGCCGACCAGCCGCCCCAGCAAGGCGGGTACCAGGTAGTAGCCAAGCGGGCAGCGCAATATCCATGATTCATGGCTAGGCAGCGCCTGCACCGCCAGCGGACCGGTAACCCGGGACAAATCCAGCAGCAGCGCATCGCGCACGTGCCAGTCAAAGTGATTGGCGTAAAACAGATGGCCCGCGCCACCAAGGGCGGTCCAGAGCAACGCCACCGCCAACAGGGCCAGCCACTGCAAGGGCGTAGGCCCGCGCCAATGGCTGCGTGCCTCGAGCGGTGCAGCACCCGTGCGCAGCGCCAGCACGCAACCGAGCGCCAGCAGCAATGCCAACGGAACGCCGTAGCCGGGCTTGAACCACGTCAGCAAAAAGATAAACACCGGTGCGGCCAGATACAGCGCAGCAGCACGGGTCAGCCAGGGGCAAATGCGTTCTGGAGCGGTGGACGGGGTCATTTTTTTCTTCGTGGTACTCGTCGTCGATATTGATCGCCCAGATAGCGGCTTTATCGCTATTGCCGCGCAGGATGTTTTCCACCGCCAGTTTGGCCGTCAGCATCGAATGATCCTGATTGTTATAGCGGTGCATACCATTACGCCCCACCAGATACAGATTGCGCAATTGATCGACCTGCTCGCGCAGCGTATCGAATTCGTTGTAGCTGCCAAAATAAGCCGGATAGGCTTTTTTTCGACCTTGACCACGGTGCCATCCAGCACATCGGCTTTTTTCAATCAGGCCTATCTTGACCAGTTCATCCTGAGCAAAGGCAAAGAACTGCGCGCTTGGCATTTGCCACAGCGCGTCGCCTTCCGAACAGAAATATTCCAGACCCAACCAGACCGTATTGGCTTCATCAGCCACCAGATACGGGCTCCAGTTATTAAAGATCTGCAATCGGCCCAGTTTGACGTCGCGCTCCTGAATATAAATCCAGTTATCCGGCAGCAGATTGTTGGCGGTGCCGGGCAGGCTATGTTTGCTATGGCGCAATTTGCGCACCAACACGCCCACGGTAATGAAATCGCGATATTGCAGGCCAGCGGCAATGCGCTGTGCTTCAGCATTTAACGGCGGCTGTATGCCAGCCACCAGTTCGCGCATCGGCATGGTGGAAATCACATGGTCCGCGGCAAAGGTGACGTTCTGGTTTGTGGCCGCAGCGTGTGCCTGCACGCCGGTTACTTGCTCGCCTTCGCGCAGCAAACCCCAGACTTTGTGCTGAAAATGGATGGTGCCACCCAGCTTGCGCACTTGCTCCGCCACCACTTCCCACATCTGGCCGGGGCCCAGGCGCGGATAAAGAAATTGCTCAATCAGACTGGTTTTGACGGCTTGTTGCTGGCCACCGCCAAACAGGTTTTTTTACGGATCTGATTAGCGGCATGTTTTATGGCCTCGGTAATCGACAAACCCTTGATCCGCTGCGCGCCCCATTCCGAGCTGATTTCCTGGCAGGGCACGCCCCAGACTTTTTTCGGTGTAATCCTTGAAAAAAAGTCAGATAAAGCTCGCGGCCGAAGCGATTGATAATGAAATCTTCCAGGCTCTTTTCATTGCGGATGGGCGCCAGGCGCGCTTTGGCATAGCTGGCCAGAATACGGGCAATCCGGACCGGGCCCAGATTGCGCACGGTATTCAGATTCATTTTGACCGGGTAGTCAAAAAAAAGCTGCGCAAGAAATAAATCCGCGACAGCCGCGGCCGCAGCAGCATATGGCGCTCGGCATCGGCCCCGCCTTGCGTGGGTATGCTGCGCGTCTTGTTTTGATAAGAAATAAGCGCCTGATCGCCATCGCCTTTGGCGGGCAGGATTTGCTGCCACCAGTTCATGACCCAATCAGATTTGGAAAAAAAAGCGATGCCCACCAATATCCATGCGATTGCCCTGGTAATTGATGGTTTTTTGAAATGCCGCCGATATCGCTGGAGGATTCCAGTACGGTGACATTGAGGCCGGGTGCCGCGCGCAGCAGTTCCAGCGCGGCAGTCAGACCCGCCGGGCCTGCGCCGATGATGACGATATTTTGAGGTTTGGAGCTCATACAGATTCTTGGTGCAAACGCGTGGTGGCGCTAAGGCCAGGATGAGAGCGGACTTTGCTGAATAACACGGCGCGCCGCCCGGCAAAATTAAACACCAGCACCACCGCCGCAGCGAGCAGTTTGGCCAGCTGGAACTGCAGGCCCAGCTGTTGGGCACAGATCAGCATCACCACATCATTGATGACCAGGCCCACCAGGCCGATCGCGACAAAGATGGCAAATTCCAGCCAGCGCGATTGCAGGGTGTGGTTGCTGAATATCAGGCGCACACACAGGCGTAATTGACGATGGCGCCCACGACAAAGCCTGCAGTGGCACCCAGCAACACGCTGCCGTGCAATGCTTTGACCACCAGCGTGAGCATGGCGAAGTCGCAGACAAAGGCGATGCCGCCGATGCCGATGTAGCCGAGGAACTGGCGCAGAAGCGAGTGCAGCGCAGACTTCGACGACTTCATGGTTCTACCTGCCGCTGGGCTGGCCCTTTACTAAGGAAAGGGGCGACGTGCTGGTATGGCAGTTTCGACCAGACCTTGCAGCTGTAAAGGTAGAGGCCATCGGGATACACCGGTGAATTAAATGACCAATGCGCTGCCGCTGGCAAATCACTTTTAACTCCAGTGACGATCCAGTCGATGCGGGGTCCATCCGGCAGGTTTCCTGATTAATGGTATGCACTGAATCTGCACAAAGGCCTCGCACCCAATGGCTGAATTCGCAGCCTTGCCTCAGGTGATACTGCTCAGAGCGGGTAAAGCGCATTGCGTATTCGTTTGCGTAGTCTTTCCTGAACAGAACGGCCGCACCCAACATTGGATTTGTGTAAGTGGCGCGGTTCAAAATTTCCCAAGGCATGGGCTTAAACGTGTTCATGAATACCACATCACCCGCGGGAATCTGTTCGCTGATCGGGTTATTGAAAACGTTACTTTCGAATAAGCGGTCATCTTCTGAGCGGCGGTCCCATGTTGTGGCGCAACCAAGCATGCACACCGCAATGATTGCAATGCTGAACTGCCATCGGTTAATCCATGCAGCGACAACAAAAAAAACGCAAAGACCCAAAAGAACGACTAAAGGTCGCAGGTACAACAACTGATATTGCGTATGCGCAAATTGCTGTGCCAAAAAAACAGCGAATCAAGGATGGAGCGATTGGCGATGGCCGTGCCTACGATAACCAATAGCAGGATATTGATCAGCCGGACCATGCCTGGCCGAACTGATGTCTCTCTCAAGAACGCGAGTGCTACGGCAAGGGCGACCACCGGAAATGCAGCGAGGGAGCTTTGCATTTCGATTGTCAGAATGCACAGACCGGCGGACCAGCGTGCGGTAGGCGGCAACTGCCTGCCTTGACATGCAATCCATCCCAGTACGAAGCCGGGGATCAAAAGCTGGAATAACCATAAGGTGCGCCAGAGTTGCAGCGACATTGCGAGGACACTATGGAGCCGTTCACCCAGCACGAAGCCCGCCAGAGGGCCTGCAACGGCTGCTATGACCAAGGCAAGCACAAGTCGACGCGAGCGTTCATCTGTTGCATAGCGCCAGAACAAAACGGACAAAGCCAATACACCTAGCTTTGGCAACCAGTCGTGGTCCTGCCAGCTCGTCAAAAAAAACAGATTGTTGTTAAAAAACTTTGAGGATGCTGAACCAGCCAGGATCGTAGGTGCGGAAAAGATCAGCAAAGGGCCCCACGTGGAACGCAGAAAGGGCCGCTGCCGCCAGCACCCCCAGAAGCGCGAGCAGCAGTCCAGCAGCTCTTGCCCGTACGAAAGGCGGATCAATCAGAAAATAGATATAACAAACTATGAGACCAGACAGCGCCATCAATGGATGGCAGCAGAACGCGAGTATCAGACCGCCCGCGGCGGCCCACATCCGGCGCTGGAATAACGAATAAAGCGCGAACAAAACCAACGGCTCAGCAAAACTACGTGCCGTAAGGAATGGCTCGCTATACCAGAACGAATTCTGTCCGCTGTAATACGGTGGCAGAACAAGTATCGCGCAAACCGCAACGGCGGCGGCCCACAGTGGTCCGACAATGCGCTTGAAGAACATCACAATAACTACAAACCACAGCGTATGGGCGAGGAATATCAATACCTGGCCTGCTGCGCCCAGCCCCAGCTTTTTTTGATTGCAAATGCAAAAAATCGGCGTGAAAAGTGTGTAGTCGTCTTGTGAGCCGAACATGAAGAACGCATCGGTTGCGTAGTTCTGCGGATAAAGCCGGTGCAGCGCCTGGCCAAGATACAACATGCCATCGTGCCAATAGCCCAGCCACGGATTGGATGTTATCCAGACCAGGAACAGAAAACTGAGTAATACGGCCGGATTGTTCTTGCAGAAAGCCAGGATACGCGCGGAGAGGGGAGCATCAGGCGAGGGAAAGTCGGTTTTCAACAGTACAGCTCCGGCGGCAATACCGAGATGAGCGCTCGATGATATCGAAATGAGAATTACGTGTACGTACGCACTAACTAAAAAAAGCCCCCACCCAAGGGTGAGGGCTTTCTGCGGGCGGATCATGCAAAGCATTATCCGCTTCGGGATATTAGCGGCAGACGGCCGGGGCGTACTTGGCCGGCAAGGTACCTTGCGACGAACCGCTAATCTTGTTGGTGTGACCAACCGCGCTGCAATCCCACTGAACAGCATCAGTCGGGATAGTGCCGGTAGCCAGAGCAGTATTGGCTGCGCTGCTATTTTTTGTAGTAAGGCACCAGATACAGGTTACCGCTGCCTGCAGTCGCCGTGTAGACGATGCCAACTTCGCCGGTGCTGCTCGAAACGGTCACCGAGGTCACGTTAGCGGTAGAGCCAGGAATTTGATAGCCCAGATCGAATGCGCTGGAACCGTTAGCAGCATTGTCAGCAACCACAGTCTTGGCTGCATCGCCCAGACCCAGACCTTCAGTAACCTTGGCGCGGATGATGTAGTTCTGGTAAGCCGGGATAGCCACGGCAGCCAGGATACCGATGATCGCAACCACGATCATCAATTCAATCAGGGTAAAACCCTTTTGCATGCGTTTCATTTTTTTGAACTCTCCAAATATTGGTGGTGTGCGGTAGCACCGCGCCGACAAATATTAGCAAAAGCTGTGCCATCGTCTGGCGTACGCCTGGCGCAGCCAGACGCAGGTTTGCGCTTTGCCCGAGATTACGTATAATCGCGGCTCTTGCCGTTGTAGCTCAGTTGGTAGAGCAACTGATTCGTAATCAGTAGGTCGAGTGTTCGATTCACTTCAACGGCACCAAAGCTAGTAAACAAAAGGGGTCAGACTGCGGTCTGGCCCCTTTTGTTTTGGCGTCGCGGCGATGGCGGCCGACCTGGCGACCGGTCATCCTGGCCGTTCGTTCAATATGCGAATATTGCGTTTGTCGATAATGCCGCACGCCTGTCGCTGACTAAAGGCGGCGTAAGCTTTCCAGCAAAAAAAGGCCAGCTGCATGCGCAAGCTGGCCTTTTTTTTGCGTCTCAAGTGACGAATTTCGTCACCCGTCGACTTCAAAAAAAATTGTCAGAAAACGTGGGCGCTCAAGCGATGGCGGGCTGTTTGCCCGTCAAAAGATAGTCGATCAGCTCGCGTACCGGCCGGATCGCGGCGCCGAAGGGCAATGGATCAGCGCCACGGAAGAACAAGCCACGCGCCACTTCGCCGCGCATGGCCGCCGCCAGCTTGAGGTCGATGCAGAACTGCCCGACCTTGGCCAGGCCGTCGCGCAACCCGCATACCGACAAACAATTCATGCCTTGCGTGCAGCGGCCGGGGTCAGCTTTGGCGTTGGATTGCAGGCGTGCCTCGCGGTTGATGTAGTTCTTTAGCCAGGGCGTGAGCACGGCGCGGGCGGCAAGCCAGCCACGCTCATAAACTCGACGATATCGTCGGGCCCGGCATTGGCCAGTACTTGTTTGAAGTTCTCGTGCGCATCGCCTTCCTGCGTTACGGCAAAAGCGGTGCCGAGCTGGACCGCGCTGGCGCCATTCTCGAGGTAATGCGCCACCTGCGCGTGTTGATTGATGCCGCCAGCCACAATCAGCGGTACCTGGCGTTCTGCCAGTTGCAGATCGCGGAATACCTGATGGGTTTCAGCCAGTACCCGATCAAATTCAAATTTGGGATTGTTGATATCGTCGATGCGCGTCGCGCCGAGGTGGCCGCCCGCGTGGGCCGGATGCTCGATCACGATGGCGTCAGGCAGGCGGTTCTTTTTTTTGATCCACTTCTTCAGGATGACGGCGATGCCGCGGCTATCGGACAGGATAGGAATCAGCGCGATGTGCGGAAAAGCAGAGGTAATCTCGGGCAGGTCCAGCGGCAGGCCCGCGCCCATGACGATGCGTCGGCGCCAGATTCGCAGGCCTGGCGTACATAGCCTTCGTTCGAAGTCACGGCCTTCATCACGTTCACTGCCAACATGCCGTTGCCGGCTGCGGTTTGCTGCGCCAGTTTGATTTCGCGATCGAGGGCGACAAAGTTGATGGCATCCAGCCCGGCCTGGTCTTTGATGTCTTTGCTTTGTGCCAGCAAATCCGGGTGATGGTGGCGCAAATCCACCGAAGCCAGTGTTCCGACGGCGCCCAATGCTGCGACGGCGCCCGCCAGCTTGTGCGCGGAGACGCCCACGCCCATGCCGCCCTGAACGACCGGGAGCAAAGATTTGCCCTTGATCAGCAGGGGATTAAAGCGATGGTTGAGCATGGAGCGGCCTTTGGCGAGAAGATTAAGAGCCGCGAGTCTGCCGGTTTCGCTCCGCGCAATTCTTGATAAAGATCAAAACGGCTTAGCGAAGATGATGCTGTCAAAAATATTCACGTTATCCGCGCACGCTGAAGTGCGGAAACAAGCTGCCCATTTCAGCCATAAAGCGGGCCTCGGGCCAGGCCTTGGTCAGCGGCAAAGACTGGCCACAACCGTTGGCACGGTAGGGTTGCAGCGCAAAATGCTGCACGCCCTGCACCGCCAGCGTGGTAGCCAGACGCCGCAATTGTTCGGTGCTGAGCAGGTCGGGATGAAAGGTGGTGCGGCATTCGTAATCCACACCGCTTTCGATCAAACGCGTTAGCGACACGCGTGCTTGCGCGCCGCTATCCAGTTTGTGCGTGATCTGTTTGTAATCGGCGAACGGCGCTTTGACATCAAAGCCCACCCAGTCCAGCAAGGGCAGGCACTGCGTCAGCCTGTCCGGCCACGCGCCGCCGGTGTGCAGCGCAGTTTTCATGCCCAGCGCTTTAACGTCGGCCAGCAGGCGCGGCAGGGTAGCTCGCTCAAGGGTTCGCCGCCGGAAAACACGACCGCATCCAGCAAATGCAGCCGTGTTCGCAGCCAGAGCAGGGTATCGGCCCAACCTGGCGCGCCCGCATGGCGTTTACGGCTGAGCAGATGCGGATTGTGGCAATAACTGCAGCGCCATGGGCAGCCAGCCAGAAAGACCACGCACGCCAGCTTGCCGGGGTAATCCACGCTGGAAAACGGGATCAGTCCGCCGATTACGGGTTGCCTGGTTTGCGCAGTCATAGTCATGGCGCTCTGCTTTATTGTTTAAAGAACTTGCGCTCGGCAAATTCGCCTTGCTTGCCGATATTGAAGGCCGAAACCGGCCGGTGATAGCCCATTACGCGGGTCCATACTTCGCAGCGTGTGCGGAGTGCCGCGTCGAGTTGCGCGGCGCTTTGTTGCAGTACTTCAGGGCGAATCGGCGCGTTCATGAGTGCTTTCCTTTTGAGTGAATTGGTTTCAGGCCACGAGATCAGGCATGCCCAGCAATTCGGCATCGCAGCGCGGGCAGAACTCGTGTTGGCCACTTAAATAGCCATGCTTGGGACAGATCGAAAACGTGGGGGAAATGGTGATATAGGGCAGGCGGAATTGCGTCAGCGCGCGTTGCACCAGAGTACGGCAGGCATCGGCCGAAACCATCGCTTCGTTCATATACAAGTGCAACACGGTGCCGCCGGTATATTGCCGCTGCAGCGCTTCTTGCTGTTCCAGCGCGTGGAACGGGTCATCGGTATAACCCACCGGCAATTGCGTTGAATTGGTGTAATACGGCTGGTCCGGCGTACCCGCTTGCAGAATGCCGGGGCAGCAGCGTTGATCGGCTTTGGCAAACCGGTACGTCGTGCCTTCGGCCGGCGTGGCTTCCAGGTTGTATAGATGGCCGGTTTGTTCCTGGAATTGCGCAATACGTTCGCGGATATGCGCCATCAAACGCAAAGCCAGGCTTTTGCCGCTGACGCTGGTGATGTCGTCTGTGTTGGCGCTGAAATTGCGGATCATTTCATTAACGCCATTCACGCCCACGGTGCTGAAATGATTGCGCAGGGTGCCCAGATAGCGCTGGGTATAGGGATACAGGCCGCCATCCATAAAGCGTTGTATCAGTTCACGTTTGATTTCCAGACTGTCGCGCGCCAGGTCGAGCAGTTCATCCACGCGCGCCAGCAATGCGGTTTCATCGCCTTGATATTCAAAACCGAGGCGTGCGCAATTCAACGTGACCACGCCCAGGCTGCCGGTTTGTTCGGCCGAGCCAAACAGCCCATTGCCGCGCTTGAGCAATTCACGCAAATCCAGCTGCAGCCGGCAGCACATCGACCGCACCATATGCGGCTCCAGATCGCTATTCAAAAAAATTCTGGAAGTAAGGCAGACCGTAACGCGCGGTCATTTCAAACAGCGGGCGGGTATTGGGGTGTTCCCACGGAAAATCGCGGGTGATGTTGTAAGTGGGAATTGGAAAGGTAAACACACGGCCGCGCGCGTCGCCTTCGGTCATGACTTCGATATAGGCGCGATTAAGCATATCCATTTCGCTTGCAATTCGCCGTAGGTAAACGGCATTTCTTCGCCGCCCACATAAGGGATTTGTTCGCGCAAATCGGCCGGGCAAACCCAATCAAAAGTCAGATTGGTAAACGGTGTTTGTGTGCCCCAGCGGCTGGGCACATTCAGATTAAAAAATCAGTTCTTGTATGCATTGTTTGACGGCGGCATAACTGAGCTTGTCCACGCGGACCAGCGGCGCCAGATAGGTATCGAACGAAGAAAACGCCTGCGCGCCAGCCCATTCATTTTGCAAAGTGCCGAGGAAGTTAACAATCTGGCCGATGGCGCTGGATAAATGCCTGGGGGGCCGCGCATCGATCTTGCCAGGTACGCCGTTAAAACCTTCGTGCAATAAACGACGCAAGGACCAACCGGCGCAGTAGCCGCACAACATGTCCAGATCATGGATATGCATGGCGCCGCTACGATGGGCGGCGCTTACTTCGGCCGGGTAAACCGCGTCGAGCCAGTAATTGGCGATGACCTTGCCGCTGGTGTTCAGAATCAGCCCGCCCAGACTCCAGCCCTGGTTGGCATTGGCATTGACGCGCCAGTCCGATTTGTCCAGATATTCATTGAGCGTAGCAATGGGATCGACCAGCGTGGCGGCCGCGCTGCGCAAGGTGGGCAGCGGGTTGCGGCTAACAGGGGCAGACATCGGCGGGCCTCAAGATATGGTGTTCGTTGGAATAAACGACACCATATCTTGTGTTTGCGGCGAGCGAAACACACAAGCCGCGCATATTTGATGTTCGTCAAATTAAGGCTTGAAATCCTGCAACCCAAGAGTGAAATCAACGAATACGGCATCTGTAGAGGCCGAGTATTTAAGGAGCTAGACGTTTGCTTGCGGCCAGCTCGGCGACCTTCGGCGGCGCTGTGCGGCGCACGTTGCAAACGGAATCCGCCAAGGGGCGCAACGGCAGGTGGGTTAATTCAACAGATCAATGAACGCCTCAATAGAAAATCAGGGGCGTTCACTTCTTAAGCTAAATGGATATCAAGCGACAGCCTATAGCGTGGTGTTAGCCAAGTTAAAACAAGGGTGGGGTTGTTCCTTCATGGATTCCACTGAGCTGAGAGGGCATATATTGGTAACCCCGCCGTGGTGCAATGGATATGTTCGAGAAGGACTGCCAAACCGTTCATTCTGGATGAACGGTTATTTTTTTTGAAACGCAATACCCAGAGGTCGCCTATCGGATGGCCCATGACCCTGGCTTTCCGATACTGGCAGCAAGTTGCAGGCGCGCTGTCCTCCACTCCTGTGAATCTGACGCCGGGGATGAATGTGACGGTGGAGGTTAAAACCGGGAAGAGAATAGTTGCGGAGTATTTTTTTAAGTCCGTTGATTGATTATGGAAGTGAGAGTTTGCGGGAACGCTAGTTATCCTGATCGCGGCCTGAGAATAGGGAAGTATTAAATGAACATAATCAAATTTCGTACGCTGGGCGCGCTGGCTTTCGGCGTCATGTCCATGTGCGCATTAGCTGCGTCACAAACTACGCAGGGGCCGACGCCATCCACATCGGTGGGCGATAAGATTATTGGCCATATTGATGCCACGAATCTGCAGTGCACGGAAATTTCCCGGATCGCAAATATTGTCTCCTTGACCGCGGGGCTCGTTAATGGCCATGGACTGCAGGCCCGCTTTTCCGGCCCGCGTTCAATCACATCGGGTTCGCTTGGGGATCTTTATGTGGCTGACTTTGACAGCGGAAATATACGCAGGGTGACGCAAAGCGGAGATGTCAGCGATCTGCTGGCAGAACGGCGGCGCGGCCAGCCCGCCAGCGCCTATACAAATTCAATGCGTATTGAATGGCCGAATAGCATCACGACAGATTCTGCGGGAAATGTCTTTGTTAGTGACGTTAAAGATAATTCAGTTAAGAAGATTGATGCACATGGGCATATCAGTGTAATCGCAAAAAAATAGCGCGATTCAGGAGCAGAGTCATCGGGAGATGAATTTTTTTTATCTTCCCGGCGCATTGGTGATTGATCACCGCGGTAATCTATTTGTTGCTGATGCGGGTACGCGAATCCAGAAAGTTTCGCCATCAGGGAATGTAACGACATGGGTTGGCGAAAGCGTAGGTGAAGCGGCTGGCTTCGATGTCGACGGTGCGGCCAATGTCGCGCGATTTGGCGTCATTATGGGTATGACCATTGACGATAACGACACCATTTTCATTGCTGAGGTTCCGGCACTATCCGGCGTATTACACCAGATGGAGTGGTCACCACCCTGGCTGGAAAAAATGGTCAGCACGGCAGCGTAGATGCGGCCGGAGCAGAGGCTAGATTTAGAATTCCCCGTTCAATTGCGTGGGATGGAAAGCAGAATTTCTATGTGGTGGACGACGATAAATCGGTAAGAAAGGTCTCGTATTCTGGGGAAGTAAAGACTGTCGTGCGATTTAGCGAACCCGACGATGCAGATTTTTTTTAGATTACCGACAATACATCAGTCTTTATGCCATTAATATCGGTCGTGACGGAACCATTAATTTATCGGATACGATGAGAAATTCGATTTATCGATTAAATGAAGATGGAACTGTTGGCCTGATAGCCGGCGCTGATTTGGCCGAGATATTTAAGGGTAAAAAAATGGGTGGAATCGAAAACTCAACCTGGTTCGTGCAAGCTGACTAAATTAGATAATGGACCAGGCTGAAATAGAGGTTTGTTGTTTCTTGCACTGCCAGTAGCAATAATCGGTAATTTTATTAATTTAAATTACGAATCAGGAGAAAAAAATATGGCTGGCTATATAGATGCTAGCGGTAATATCAAAGTTCCGGTGTCTGGCGGAACGGTATCCATAAAAAAACTTTGAATGGGACCATCACTGTATCTAAAGGTGGATTAACGGTTGTTCAGGACGTCACCAAAATCACCGGGACTATTAATCTGGGCGGGATTTCATTCTCATCAGGTTCGAGCGGCACCGGTAGTGTTACATTTCGAGATGGCATTGCAAGTGCCACAGTTGGATTCAATACTTCTAGCGGCGCGGTCAGCACCGTTGCGGCGGCACCCCGTCAGGGATGCTTTCTCATGATGTCTCCCGGCGTTGCGCTACCGTGCTGCGGCTGCAGTGCCGCAGACGTGCACATCGCCAATTGCATCAGGCTGGTGTGCGAAACCTCTGTACTGTGCCTTCCCACCACCCGCCAATCAGCTCTGTTTCAACATAATTTTCTGTCGTGTATTTGCCGATTGTTATACGCCAGAATTCGCGTGCTGAATGATTCAATACCATCTGGCCCACTTCCCAGTTACCGCCAAGAGAATTAAAGGCGTGTTCTGCAAGGGATTTGCCTATTCCGGTGCGCCTGAATTTTTTTCATTACAAAAAAACTGGTCTATCCAGAATCCGTCAGGCCCGATTTTCACCGATTTGTCGACGAGACAGAATCCCGCATACTGCCCGTTCACTTTAGCCATGAACACAAAATGATCCTCATTGTCCCAAAATTTCTCAAGAGGGTATCCGTATTCACCTTGCGCATTCAGGTCTTGATCCCAGATATCTGTCATTTCATATTGATAAAGCTCTAACATTTTGTATAGAACTTGATGAACTGATCGATCTGCTTTAAAAAAATTCTATATCGGGTTGTTGCACATTATTCACCGTGGCATATAGCGCGGAGTATCCATCGCTGTTAGTCGTCAACGTTTTATACAACCTTAAATCGATTTAGACTTTAGTACCGGCGGGCGGCCCGTAAAGCGTAGCTCTAGCGACAGGTAAGGCGCCTTTTCGAGGCATCGTCCTGCGCAGCGGCAACAACCATCCGGCAGCGCCCATTCTTGCTTTTGGTCCTCCGGCTGGCAACGAAATGGCAGCCATATGTATGCATAAATGACGAACCTTGCCGTTTTCTGTTAAACAATTTTGGATTATGTGCGATTTTGCTGGTCGGGCCGGCCTGCCCGTATGAGCCCGCCGCGGGACTCAGCATATTCCTGTATGGGCCGCGTTCTTGCGCTGCATAGCCCCATTCCAATATCGATATATTGGGTGATGAGAAAATAGCAAATATGAAATTAAAAGCCATTGTGCTTGGGGTATGGACAGCGCTTTACGTCTTCGCCAGGCCAGGATGACTGCAGTCATTGATGTTGCGGGCATCCAGTGCCAATGCATATCGATTGCGACGTCGGTGACGCGCCGCAATCGGCTGAAACGTCCTGCGCTAGCGTCCATGCAAAATTGTGCTTACTTATGGAGTTCATATGGATACTAGAAAAGCGGGCAGACACCTTATCGTCCTCGCCGTTTTAATTTCGTTATGTGGCGTGGTCATCCATATCGGTGCGATTTTCGTGGGATTGTCGTGGCTAAGGTTTTTTCAATGCGCCGCAAAGCGTGCTGTCATCCTACGAAGCAGGGACCTGGCTGGCGCCAGTAAGCTGTCTCGTGATTGCCGGATTAATGGGCACCTGTGCGTACTACGCTGCGTCAGCGCTTGACGTTGTGCGGCGCCCGCCGTTACAACGCACCGGCTTGCTGTTGATGTCGGCCATATGTGTTGTGCGTGCCGCACTCCTACCCATTCTGGCCATCCGACATCCAGAATTAAGAAATACCTTCGAGATCCTGGCTGCATTGATCTGGGGGAGCGCCGGGGTGGGCTTTATCGTGAGCTTTTTTTGTGACCTCATGATCGGCGCGGCGGTCATGCCGACTTGCCGTCCGCCTCGCCGCTTTAATGCCATGCGGCCCTCACATAACGGGCGCATTTGACCGCGGTCATACGTGCGCTGCTTTATACGGCGGGCGGCGGATCTTCCCGCAACGCGTACAACGTATTCATATCCGGCGCATCCAGTTGCCGGATTGTCCGCGCCGGATTGCCGCCCACCAGGGTGCAGGCGGGCACGTCAGCCACCACCACACTGCCCGCCGCCACCACGCTGTGGTCACCAATGCTGACGCCCGGGCAGATGATGGCGCCGGCGCCGATCCACACGTTTTGCCCGATAGACACCGGCTGACCCCAGAAGGCCCAGCGCTGGCGCTCCATCGGATCGACCGGGTGGGTGGCGGTATGGATTTGCACGTGGGGCCCGATCAAGGTGTAGTCGCCAATTTCCACCGGAGCGGCGGCACCGAGGGTGAGGCCGGCGTTGATAAACACTTTGCGCCCCAGCTTGACCGGATGGCCGCCGCCATAGTTGAGCGGCGCGGTGACGTTGGCTGTGTCGTCGGCGCAGACAAACAGTTGCTGGATTAACGCGCGGCGTTCTTCCGGCGGGGTAGCGTCGTCGTTGAAACGTTTGACTGCGGCCCAGGCACGCGCGCGTTCCGGGCTGGGCTTGATGTCTTCAAAGCGATAGCGGATCAGTCATCCGACATGGTCTAAACACTCGGGGAGCTGGCGATGGGCCAGCATACCGCAG
>BBFD01000013.1 GCA_001313065.1 Silvimonas sp. JCM 19000 | reverse complement strand
TTTAGCCCGCCTTCGGGGTCGCCTTGCAGGATTAACTGGCGGCCTGTTTCGGGGGACAAATGAGCACAGCCCAGGAAACTTAATGTCATGCATAAAAAAAATAAGGAGCAGATCTTCACTGGGCCTATCTACAGCGGTGCGCGCGGGCTTTCAACAGGCTGGGCCCGATTGCTAACCAAGCACTAATTGCAAAAAAAGCTGTGGTGCGTTATGTGGCACATGACTGCCAAGCGCCACTCGGATCCGATTGCATTTGTTAAACACTTTTTTGAACAGCCTGTCTTATGAGAATCCCGGTTGATGACCATTTCCAGGAACAAACCATTTTTTTTATCCACGAGAAGCCATTTAGACGTCAAATCCTCGCAATCTTCGCGTCTTAGCGGCAAGACCAGTTTGATTTTGCTTTTTTTCCGCAATTGCTGTGTCAGAAAAAGCAGAAGGCAGCACTAGTAGTACTCGTTGAAAGCAATCCCCATTCCTATAGTTCAGGCACGGCCTACACTAGAATAGTGCGAAATTATCTGACTAACCCGCTTGGCCCTGGAACGAACAAAGCCATTCAATTTCAATCCCATCCAACACCCATCTGGTACCAATCATCGGCGGCACTCTCTCTATAGATTCCTTTTTTCAAGCGGTATTGTCAGCGCTGGTTCAAGACTCGGGTCGTACCCCAGTAAAATTGAAATCCCCACAATAAGAGGGTTCTCGGCCTGTTCCGATGCGACGTCGCCCACGAACATTTCCCAATACTCCTCCTCCCAACGTGAAGCCTCCAAAATGGCCCCACCCTTTAATGCGGGAAAATTAGTTCCAACAATGGCGTTATAAGACACCGGATATTCCCAAGGAAGTTCCAACCAACGCCACACAGATCGCTGCCCACTCGAATACGGGACAGCCATTTGGGGCACGTCAATCGTCGCGATTTCAGACGGAGGCACGATTTGTCGAAAGACAAGGTTATCGACTCTAAAGTAGTCGAACGCGCCGAGGGCCAATCTTTTAGCCCAGGAAATTTGTGCAGGGCAAAGCGAGTAGCTCATGCCTCCGATTTCTATGGCGTTTAAGGCATCGGTTTGTCGCAGTCCGGAAACTGTACTTCTAATAACCTCCACTGCCGCTTCATCCGTCAACATCACTGCGCCGGCAAAAAATCAATTCAAAACCCAACACACCCGACAGCCCAATGGTATATAGGTACCTTGGTAGCGGGGAGCCACCCGCGACCATATATAAGTGATAGCCATCTGTTGCAATATTCTTAGCGATTTCAGATGTAGCTTTGGCTCTATCGAGATTTGGGTTCATTTAGTCTCAATTCCGTCTGTGAAGCTCAAAATGACATGCGGCGCAAACGACGGCCAAATTTGCCTCATCTGTTTTTCCTCCATCCGCATGGCGCTCGATATGATGCCCCTTAGCATCTTCGAGTTTCAGCGGATTCTGACACCTGCCGCATTTTTTGATTTTGCTTATCTAACTGTTTCTCAACCGTAACGCGCGAGTAGATCCGCTGTGGGTCTCTTTTAGATGGATCTACGCTTCCACGCCCTGTCGGAGCCTTCGGTATGGGCTTTGGGGCTGTGACGGTGACACTTTCTACGGCATCCGCTACCTCCGGTGAGAACGCATTCTTAGACATCTCCTCAACAGACATCGTGCCGTTCTTTATTTCTTCCTGCACGGCCCTGTTTTTTTCAGATTCGGATTGGACAGAATCTTCGCAATTGATGCGCCTCGGCCCTGGTTTAGTTTGCCAGCTTGATCAGCCGCTGCTTCCGCCGGTGTACCGTCACTCGCGCCGCTCACATCGACTCTGCTCACAGGGTTATTACTTGTATAAGCAAAGGCGTTAAAGCTGTGGATGAGATTATCTTCATCCCAATCCACCGGATCCATCGCCATAAACCGGCCAATAACAGGGTCATACCAGCGCGCGCCAAAGTAGCTAAGCCCGCTCGCATCCTCATAACTCTTGCCGCCAAACCACTGCTTATTGGTAGAACTAGCGCCCAACATCCGCTCGCCATAAGGCGATAGTAGGTGTTCCAGGCGATATGACCAGCGCCGTCTGTTGCCGCGAGCGGGCTGCCTACCACATCGTTGTGATACCAGTTCGCTACGCCGGCGTTGTCATCCGCAATCCGCTGACCGTTCAAGAAGAACGAAACATGTACCGCCCCGCTCGACAGATCCTTTTCATAGATCAGCTTGTTGGCAAGGTCATAAAACTCGAGCCGGTTAAGTCCCGTCGCTACCGACAGCACGCGAGAGCCAGCGCCATCGTAGCTATAAGCAATCTGGCTACTCGCTCCCTTATTAAACCAGCGCAGGTTACCTGCGGCGTCGTAAACATAGGTGGTGCCGTCACCGCGTGAAGTCACGTCACCCCAACCGTCATAGGCCAGGCTGTAGTTCTTGGTGCCAGCCATCGACCGCAGCAATTGCTGGCTGTCGTAGCCGTAGCTGACGTTGTAACCGCCTAGGGTCTGGCTCAGCAAATTGCCATTCGCGTCGTATTTGATGCTGGTGCCGCTACCCCAAGGACCGTCTGCTTTGGTGAGCCGGTTGAGCGCATCGTAGCCATATTGGCGATTGAAATTGCTGTTTGCGGCATCGGTTACCGAAGTCAGGTTACCCAGACCGTCATAGCCATAACTCGACTGGATGGCAGCAACGCCGCCAGCCTGTATTTGACTGACCTGGGTCTGCCATGCGGCATAGTCCGCGTTGTATTGGTTTAACGCGGTCTGATACGCCGTCATTGCCTGGTTATAGGTCGCAAGCCGGCTGTTGTAGTCCGTCATCTGGTTGTTATACGTGGCCATGGCCGCAGCATAGTTGGCCTGGTCTTGCTGGTAGGCAGCGTTTGCCGCCTGCCAGTTCTGCAACTGGGCGTTATAGCTGGCAACAGCAGCGTAATAGTTGACCCAGACCTGCGCCTGGCTGGTCCATGTCGCACACAACGATTCATGTTGTTTTGCCAGCTGGTATGAGCATCCGTATAGCGTGCGTTCTGATTACTCTGCCCCGCGTAATCGCTCAGCTTGGGCTCGGTGTACGTCTGGCGGCAGCCTGCGTCACCGTTGCTCCAATAGGCACCGTTGTTATTCCAGTCCGTGGTGCAGGCAGCAATTTTCGCCGTCCAGATAGCGGTATCCGACTGCAGCCGGGCAGCCGCATTATTGTCGTAGTCCGCCAGAATGGGGCTCGGTAGGCCTTGCGACATGCCGTATCGCCAGTAATGCCGGCGCCTGGCTTGGCAGTAGCTGGCTGAGCGGGCGCCACGGGTTGCGCGCCCGGATTAGCTACGGTCGGATTGGCAGGCCTGGTGGGCGCAATCGGCGCTACCGGGGCCGTAGGCTTGGTGGGTGCTGTTGGCAGCACAAAATTAGCCACGACTTCCATCGACGCGGGCCAACCACGGTCCGCATAGGCAATGTGCGTATTCCGGTCATTCGGCGCATGCCAGTTAGTGATGCTGCCACGGCCGTTATAGGCAATTTGCGATGCGTATGGACACGGTGGTGGGGCGCCCAAATGCATCCGGCGTGTATTCGATACGCCAGGTGTTCGGGTAAATATCCGCAGTCAGCCGATCATCCGCATCCCACACGTGAGTCAAGGTCAACGTATTGCCCGCGGCAACCAGGCCTTCGGTCAACGTATTGCCGTTATCGTCATAGGTGTATTGACGCGTGGCGGATGCGTTGACAACCGATACCACATGGCCGCTTGCATCGCGTTGAGTGCAAACCTGCTGCGCTACCCCGTCGTCCCACCAGCTAGCGGCGGTGCGACCTTGTGCATCAACGGCGTAATGCCCGGCAGGCTGGGTGCCGACCTTATGTGAAACCAAGTTGCCGACTGCATCGCGGCCCAGCACGGTCTGGCCTATCTCGGGATCGGTGCGGCCAACCAGGAAATTATGACTATCGTATTGCCAGCCTCTGACCACACTACCCTGCTGCACCGAAGTGACCAGGCCAAGCGCGTTTCTATTGATAAAGGTCGCCGAGCTGCTCACCGTGGCATCAGGGTTAACTTCGGTCAGCGCCTTGTCATCCGGGTTGCCGTAGGCCTGATAGAACGACGAGGTGACGTGGTTGTTTTCGTCTGTCACGGCGACCGCACTGCCGGTATAACCAAACTTGCTGCTCGTGCCATCCGAGTGAGTGGTAATGGCGACTCGGTTCAACTGATCGTAGTCATAGGTGTCGCCTACGCTCAGTGCCGGATAGCTCTCGAACAAGAGTCGACCGAGCGGATCAAAGCGGCGGCTTACCACAACGCCATTTTCGTTGGTGGTCACGCTGCGGCCGTAACCATCAAAGCTATCGGTCTTGCTGTAGACATCGCGCGTGATGGTCCGGCTGGTGGGCGTCCAACTGATAGAGATTGCGTTGCCCAGCGGACGCTTGGTCCACGTCAGACGGTTCATCCCGTCATATTGATAACTGAATACCTTGCCGCGCGCGTCGGTGTACGAGGTGACGTTACCAAAATCGTCGACGACCCGGGTAATTGCTACCGAGCTACGTGGCGCCGCGCACCAGGCCGGCTCTGTGCCACTGGCGAAGGGCCGTGTTTCGGTACGCGGAATTCCGCGATAGTAGTTTTCAAAACGGGTGACCAGATTGAGCGCATCAGTGCGTGTGAACAGATTGCCCGCGCTGTCATAGGCATAACTGGTAGTCACGCCATCGGCGACCGACTGCGCCAGGCTGCCAGAGCGTCATAACTATTGGTGCGCGAAGAAAGCGTACTGCTGGCATCTCCGATCGTTTCAGTGCTCAGCGAATCAAGCTGCCAATTAGTCGTGTCGTTCAGATAGCTGCGGCGGGTAATACGCTGTTTGCTGTCATCGCCCGTTTCTGTAATGACTGCCGGATGGCCATAGGCATCAAAATCGGTGTGGGTGACGTAGGCCTTGCCATCGCGCACGATGCGCGTATCGGTCAATACT
Organism: Silvimonas sp. JCM 19000; assembly: GCA_001313065.1. Next base: position 24,168 of record BBFD01000013.1, on the reverse strand, counting down.
GGACGGCCACCATTGCCCGTGCAATAGCCCATACCCGCCTGCCCGCCGGGAAGGGACTGCATGCTCCAGGTATAAGTTTCTTGTTGCACCGACCCAATAGTTTTCTGAAGCAGCAGCCCCGTTGACCAAGCCTTGCCGTTGCAGTCCGTAATCTCATACGGCGAGATGTATTGATAGGTTGTGGTGTAGCTTTTGTTCGCAGTGGTGGTGACCACTGCCCGGCTAATGTGTGCAGCGTTGCCCGCATTAGGCGCGTTCACCTGAATCGGATTACTGCCCGCAGCGTAGAACGACGAATAAGTGATGGTGCTACCATCGCTGGTACTTTTCAGCGCCAAAGCGGGGTGCGGCTGCTCACGCACCCAAGGCAATGCTGCCGTGACGCAGGTAGGCTGAGTGTCCGGGCAGGTCGCGGCTGGGTTGAAAACGAGGTAAGCGGCATACAAGTAGCTGGTCACGCCGCCATGCGGATTGGTAACCGCAGTGACCAGAGGGTTGCCACCGCCCACGGTGCCACCCGTCATTACGGTGTTATAAGTTGTGCCAGTCGTTATGTTCCAGGTTTGGCCATCCGGCTGGGTTAGCGTGTGATTGTTGCCAGAGGTGTTAAAGCTCCAGGTCCGATTGCCGACCACCACGGTTGGATAGCCGCCAGTGCCCCAGGTGATTGAAGCGCTGCGGCCGTCTGAAGCAGTCATGGTCTTCAGGTTGGTGCCATCGTAGGTGTAATTGACAGTATTGCCATACCGGTCGATCTGAGAGGCTGGCATTCGGTAAATAAAACTACCAGCGGTTTGCTGAACATCCCCATCGACGGGCTTGGTCGACTGGTTATGCCAGCCGGCCTGCCGCGCAGCGACCGAATAATCCAGGGACGCGTTGGACCACGCCGACATCACCCAGCGATTACCGTTGGGCGCATACAAAACGCCGCTTGTACTATCCGCTCGACCCACCAATTTCCAGTTGTTGATGGTTAGAGAGATATCAGGTGCCGTCGACGAGCTGTAGAACACATACGTGGAGCCGTCAGGCAGCTCAAGCGTTGCCCGGGTTCCGGGCACCAGAGAGGTGCGAATTCGAGGTGGGTGCATTCCGCCCGCCGCTGGCTCCGACGAGTTGGCCGCCCACGACAGGCTGAAGTCGACCTTGCCATTACCCGGAATATCAAACAGCGGGATATTGATCAGCAACTGGCCCGTATAGGGATCAATGGTTTCGAACCAGTTGGAATCTGAAGACCGCCGCTGCGCAGCACCATCTTCGCTGTAGTAATCGTTGTAGAGCGGCGCCACTGCGGCTGTGGCAGCCGACGACAACGAAACGAGCCCGGCGACGAGCAGGCAGGCGAAATTCTTGATATGCATATACGAAGGCCGAATTGTAGTTTTTTAGTGTCAAGGCGTAAGCGGAAACCCGCTTCGGGTAAGCATTTTTTGCTTATCCCTCGTTTCCTTGCAATTTTTTACAAGCTTCGTGTGGCAATTTCGTTACATCGCGAATACAAAACGAAAAAAGGCATGCTGAGCGCGACGCCGACTTTTCTTGCAGATGTGGTTGGGGACAAGGCACGACATCTACGCGCCAAATTACGCGCCGCGCGATTCCCGACCGAAGACCATCCGTTTACTGCGCTGTGACGCTGCTGCGCAAAGCGACGTGCATGACGGAACCGGTCGAGCCGATTGCCTGGCGGGCGGATACGCTTTGTTTGTATGAATCGGTGTCGACGCCTGAGGGCGTGCGCTATGACGTGCTGCACCGGCGCTCGGTTTAATGGGCTATTTAGTTTTGATTCGCGTGCCGTGGGTAGGCACCGGGCCTTGAACGGGCGCCTCAGGCGGTGGTGAGGGCAGCGGCGCAATCGCTGGCGCCTCTGCGGCCCGATTGGTCGAGTCTTGTGAGGGATAACCTGCTGCGCCATCCGAGCCGATTTGCGGGTTAGCCGTCGGCGCCGCACTCACGGCTGCTGATGAAGAAAAGATATCAAACGCATCATTGCTTCGGCATCCACGACGGCATTACGCGCTTTGAATTCTTGACATTGCTGCTCGCAATACTCCAATGCTGTGGCTCTTCCCTTCGAGAGATACAACCCTAATGGGTACCGATGCTGCATGCCTCCCTTGCGCGGAACACTTTTCAGTATCTGGGGCATCAATTTGTCAGGAGACGCAAACGCGCTTATGTATGGGATCCCAAATTCCTGAACGGCTTGAGCCAGACGTGCAGACTCAATGACAAGATCTTCCCGCACGGAAAATATGAATTGAGGAATTTCAGGACAGCTCACCCCGAGAGCATCCGAATAAGATGGCCCCAGCGTACGCGAGCTCTCCCCGTAAAACTGCACCATCAACGCCTCTAGCGCCTTCCAGTAAATAAACAAGTTAGGGTTAACACGCACATAATCTTGGTATACCCCCTGATTCAAACCGATAGCACAGTCGAAATCGGGATTTAGGCATGTTCGCGCAAAGCCATATTTTTTTTGGCATTCCAATCTTGTTTAACGCCTGCAGACATGCAGTCTCAACTTCTTTGCCGGTCGGACGGATGTCCATTAGCACTCCTCATTAATTTGCGGCATCGCCAGCCGCTTTAGCCACCGGCTTCGCTTCATTCTGTCTAATTACTTTATACCCGTCGACTTTCACAGGTTTGTTAACCGGAAGACCGGCGTCTATTGCCTTTTTTTCCGACAAAAGTCACCTCCTTGCCGGAATCGATATCTGCGATTATGCCGACTGCTTCACAAACCGGGCACCGTCCGTCCGGGTCGGTAAACCTAATGGGATTATCAAGCGCGTATTCAAAATAATTAAAAAATATGGACAGGATTAGCTTCATTTCAATCAACCGGATCCATCGCCATAAACCGGCCAATCACAGGGTCATACCAACGCGCGCCAAAGTAGCTTAGCCCGCTCGCATCCTCATAACTCTTGCCGCCAAACCACTGCTTATTGGTAGAACTAGCGCCCAACATCCGCTCGCCATATGGCGATAGTAGGTGTTCCAGGCGATATGACCCGCGCCGTCTGTTGCTGCGAGCGGGCTGCCTACCACATCGTTGTGATACAGCATCTGCGCGCCCAATTACCCGCCGGGCCCCGACCGAAGACCATCCGTTTAATGCGCTGTGACGCTGCTGCACAAGGCAACATGCATGACGGAACCGGTCGAGCCGATTGCTGGCGGGCGGACGCGCCTTGTCTGTATGAATCGGTGCCGACGCCGGAGGGGGTGCGCTATGACGTGCTGCACCGGCGCTCGGTCTAGCGGACACTTTTATGCGACAAAATGACCCAGGATTCAGGTCCTATATCTCCATAGCGCCAATTTGCATTTTCATATCGAAGGTAAAAAATCTGGCTCACCAGATGCGGCAACAATCTCGGCCACAAATTCCAGAAAATCATCAGCTGAGTATTTATTCCAATCAATGTCCTCTGGAAAAAAAATGTAATCTCGGCGAAGATTTTCTGAGGGTCCTTCCAACTCACGTAAAATTGCAGCTGTTCAATCACTGCTCCATGCGTCCAGGTAGTAAAGACCGTGCCTCGGGGCCTATCCAGGCAAGCAGTAATGTCAGTTACAACGCACCCGTCACTATCTTCTGCCTTCACCAGTGTTAATTTCTGGCGCAATACCTCAATGATTGAGCAAACCCGATTTGCGGATAGTTCGGGGATAAAATTCAAATCTATCGCGGCACCGCCCCCCTTACTAAACGCAAGCTTTATCTGTTCAGCGAGCATGCTGCCTCCTGAATTGTGCTCCATTTTCAAATTTATCACTTACGCGCGGGCTCGAGAAACGTCTGGAAAGCACCATCGCGATCAAAACGCGCACCCCGGCCCTCAGGTGATTCAAATACATCTGTACCACCTCTATGGTCAGGTTTCTCGACTTTATCGAGGTCGGATGGATGTCTATCAGCATCCTCATTAATTTCCGGCATCGCCAGCCGCTTTAGCCACCGGCTTCGCTTCATTCTGTCTAATTACTTTATACCCGTCGACTTTCACAGGTTTGTTAACCGGAAGATCGGCATCTATCACCTTTTGTCCGACAAAAGTCACCTTCTTGCCGGAATCGATATCTGCCTTTGGAAAAAAATGTAATCTCGATTTAAACCGGGCCGCCACGTAAAAAAAGGCACTTATTTAAATGCAAGCTCCAACCTGGGTATTAGTTATTCGGACTCGTTCAAAAAAGCCACCCTGCATGTGTGGCTGCTCTTCTACCAGATGATCTAGAAAAGCACCGCATATCTGATCCAGCGTAGCGCTCTCATTCAACGCATACCCTTTGTGCAAAGCGGAAGCGATATGGCGAGCAGCGTCAGCAAGAATTACTCCCCACGCGTTTGCCTCGACTACATCACCATTTTCGGTATACATCCCGATTTTTTATTGAACAATGTAATCCCTCCTCAGCGATCCATAGACGAAGCATTTCCACGGAATCTCCATCCCTCACCGCTGCCGGCGGTATCGGCCTCTCGTTTGCTTTACTCATAATGCAGTTCCTGTTTAGCTAGCAGCTGGGCTTAGCGCTGCTCTTAACGCCTTGATACCTGATGGGGTGGCGGCAGCGCCATAAAGGCTCCAGAGAGCCTACAGGGAATTTCATCACCCCTCCAGAATTCTGGCCAAGGGGCCGTTGCATTTTGCAAAAGCGGAGCGGCCGGCTTAGCGCCAGGCTCCAGAATCGCCAGCAAAAGGCCCTCGAAGAAAATATGCGCCTCAATATTGGCGGCTGCCGTTTGCCATTTCACAAGAAAACCATCCGCGCTTGCTGGGGGAAAAAAAATCCGTCGAAAGATTTAACGTATTCTGCAGGATTTAGAAATGGAGCATTGTTTCCGAGCTTCCACTCTGGCTGAATTGGCGCGGGCAGCCGATTATAGAGCCACACATCTCCACAGATTTTCTGTGAAACTGCATCCACCAAGTATGCGTAGGCAACGCGTCCGTCATCTTCTATAACCAAAGCAAGTTGATTATCCGGGGCCAGAAATTCAGAAAAAAAACCGCCACCAGTTTGATCATCGTCCTGCATTCCATTCTGCATTCCAGTTAGCCCTCCTCTTGCTTTGCCTCCAAAAGCCCCGCCGAATACGTGGGTTTCGCTATCGCATAATTCCATGACGCTTCGGCATGCCGGGTACCGACTTGATAAACGCGCAAGCCGGTTTGCGTAGTAAAGATATCTACAAATTAAAAGCGGTTCCATATATCCAGATTTTTTTATTGGAAATCCGCATCGTGCCGAGCTATCGCGGCGCTCAATGAGGTGAACCATTCGCACCGGGACAACGGAGGCGTTTCGATAAATAGCTCCACTTGCTGTCGTTCAAACTGATCCTCAATTCGCGGATCCAAAGGCAATTGGAAAAAAAATCTGCGCTTTGAACACAATACTGGTCTGTTGCCAGATTTTTTTAAAGCACATGTAGCGTGTGGCGGAAGTTGCATTCAAATTCCGCCATATCCTGATTTCCTGATAGAGTTCACTCATTCCAGCTGCTTGATTTTCATTCGACACTGGGGCCACCATCTATTTTTTCACCCGATCACTTGGCGTTTGGTTATTATTTTTTAAATCCTCTATATAAAGCGTAGCCTTCCGAAGATAAACTGATAAGTCTACAAACAATTTATCTATCAGATGCTCCATGGTGCGCCCCATATCATTAAGCTGGTAATTACCGTCAAAACCCCATACAGGCAAGCTGTCCATCAAATAATCGCGAATATTATCGATAAAGTCTTCTTCAACAACGAGCGCCGAGGTTGAAGACAGAACGCTGGCTTGTTGCCACTCAGGTGAAGCGCAGCTCCCGCCAAAAGGAAATATTCATCACTGGTTAAACTGATCTCGATTTTCACGGTCAGCCTCCAACGGTCCTGCATTCATTGATATATAACGCGTCTTGATTCGTGACCCACGCGCCGGGGTTTTTTCAAATCCAGCCCTGCCCTTTCCACGCTCATTAGCAGCTTCTCACGATCCAATCGATCCCGAATTCGCCTTTTCTTATAGTTCTCCACCTGCTCGAACGGCATGGGATCGCCCTTCTCGAAAAAAAATCCCACCGGTCGCCATCTTTGAAAGCTCGAACTAAACGTCTGGTTACTCCGCTTTGGTAGACGCGGATCGAGTTCTTCGGATATTCGACATCATTAGGACTGGTGGAAATACTTATGCAATGCAGGTCGAATCTCTTGGACAGTTGATAGACCATGCTATTCCACCCGTCACGGTAATTCGCAATAAAAAAAACATTGATCGACGTAAATCAGTGGCTGATAAACTAGTGCCTTTAAAGGGTTCTGTGCGCCGTAAAAGGGTCTGCCCGCATTTACGAGACTTAAATCCAGTTTTCCCTCATTCAAGGTGAAATCAGCCGCACGGGCAGGGTCTCGGAAATGTTCTCTCACCAGTTCCTTCATCAAATCCAGCTTGATATCAAAGCAGGAAAGAACGACTAACTCTGAACTTTCAATGGAAAAACTCACCGGCTTACCTCATTAAATGTAGTTCGACAGTTGAGTGAGGGTCAATGTTTGAGATTTGTTCATCGTGCCCGTCCTGAAAAGAGATAATGGTTACGTTCCTCTTCCATATCAGCCGCCAGGGGTTCTGCATTCATTGATATATAACGCGTCTTGATTCGTGACCCACGCGCCAGGGTTTTTTTCAAATCCAGTCCTGCCCTTTCCAAGCTCATGAGCAGCTTCTCACGATCCAATCGATCCCGAATTCGCCTTTTCTTATAGTTCTCCACTTGCTCAAACGGCATAGGATCGCCCTTCTCGAAAAAAATCCCATCGGTCGCCATCTTTGAAAGCTCGAACTAAACGTCTGGTAACTCCACCTTGGTAGACACGGATCGAGTTAATCGGATATTCATCATCATTAGCACTGGTGGAAATACTTATGCAACGCAGGTCGAATCTCTTGGACAGCTGATAGACCATGCTATTCCACCCGTCCTGGTAATTCGCAATAAAAAAAACATTGATCGATGTAAATTAGAGGCTGGTAAATCAATGCCTTTAAGGGATTCCGCGCGCCGCAAAAGGGTCTACCCGCATTTACGAGACTTAAATCCAGTTTTCCCTCATTCAAGGTGAAATCAGCCGCACGGGCGGGGTCCCGGAAATGTTCTCTCACCAGTTCCTTCATCAAATCCAGCTTGATATCAAAGCAGGAAAGAACGACTAACTCTGAACTTTCAATGGAAAAAAAACTCACCGGCTTACCTCATTAAATGTAGTTCGACAGTTGAGTGAGGGTCAATATTGAGATCTTTTCATCGTGCCCGTCCTGAAAAAAAAGATAATGGTTACTTCCCTCTTCCATATCAGCCGCCAGGGGTTCTACATTCATTGATATATAACGTGTCTTGATTCGTGACCCACGCGCCAGGATTTTTTTCAAATCCAGCCCTGCCCTTTCCACGCTCGTTAGCAGCTTTTCACGATCCAATCGATCCCGAATTCGCCTTTTCTTATAGTTCTCCACCTGCTCAAACGGCACAGGATCGCCCTTCTCAAAAAAAATCCCACCGGTCGCCATCCTTGAAAGCTCGAACCAAACGTCTGGTAACTCCGCTTTGGTAGACACGGATCGAGTTCATCGGATATTCGTCATCATTAGACTGGTGGAAATACTTATACAGTCCAGTTCGAATCTCTTGCACAGCTGATAGACCATGCTGTGCCACCCGTCGCTGCAATTGGCAATAAAAAAAACATCGATCGATATAAATGAGAGGCTGGTAAATTAATGCCTTTATGGGATTCCGGCTACCGTAGTAGGGTCTGCCTGCATTTACGGTATTTAGATCCAGTTTTCCCTCATTCAAGGTGAAACCGGCCGCACGGGCGGGGTCCCGGAAGTGTTCTCTCACCAGTTCCTTCATCAAATCCAGCTTGATATCAAAGCAGGAAAGGACGACAAACTCTGAACTTTCGATGGAAAAAAAACTCACCTTTTTTTACCTCAATGAATGTAATTCGCCGGTTAAGTAACTGTCATTTTTTTGAGAGTTATTCACTGTGCCCCTACCATTCGACTGTGAATTATCAAACTCTTCATGATGGTGCTGCTTTGCTCTGAGTCTTTGCCACGGCGATGTAATCACAGCCGTAAAATGCATGTGCCTATTTCAATCATCGCCTGGTTTTTCAAGCAAGACCGATGTTACCGATCACTTTGTTACTGAATTTGCTTCTTAGCGCCGCGGCATTCATCTTGTCGATCAAAGTCAATGTGCTGATGAAACTCAAATCTTCGATTTGACGTTGAATTTCCGCTTGCATCAGCGCATGCGACAAGATTTTTTGCTCAAAATCGGGATCTTCAATATCCAGGCCGTCCGCCTCTTGAATGTACATATCCACAGTGTCACAAGCGAGTACTGATATCTCCACAATAAGGCCCACGGCGTCATCAACCATAAAGCGAAGAAGATTACTGGTTGCGACCACGGCGTCCAACGCGGAAGAAACGAGTGGATCGTCATAGTCTTCCGTATCAGGCGCAACTGCCTCGCATTCGGCGGCCAAACGGAAAAAAGTCGAATTGATGTCCTTGGTCGATATTTTCCCAAATGCTATTCAAATATTGTCTCAAGCCGGAATAATCGAGATTATGCCGCTGTGCAAAAAAATCGACGCATTGGGCAATAAACGTTCACATAGGGAGAGGCCGAACAATGCGCGATGCTCGTGACTAAGCGCGCCGAGGTCCAGCCGTAATTGGTCTTCGTTTAGCTCTAACATCGCTTTACCTCCCTTTCCAGAACCCCATTTCGCTGGGCCGCATTTTTTTACGCGCACTTTCATTTACCCCGCGCGCGCGTGGATCAAGGCGTGCCTCAGTGATTCGATTAGCGTCGTATTTAATATCGAAAGGATTACGCTTAATCACCAATTGGTTTCAATCATCTCTGCAAGCGGGATTTCCAGAACGGCGAAGTCTCCGGGAACCGCTAATTACATAAGTCATCGGCGGCTTCTTGCAATTTCTCGATAAACTCTTGCAGAGGAATTCTAAGGCCAAGTTCTCCGTTTTATCCGGAAACGAAACACAAACCGCAGCGCGCCCCTGTTCACGGTCCATCAATAGCAAAAAACTGCCCGCCATAATATAGCTCACTAACCAGATGTTCGTGGTCGCTGTCGCTAAGTATCAATCTTTCCCAAAGCATGCGCTTGCTCCTCGCCTAAGAAACCCGTCAAATCTGTTAAACCGAATTCGATATCGAAGCAGGAGAGCACAATGAGCATAGGCTAACAGACAAAGCAGAAACGAATACACAGAGGAATTGATCCGTATTGCCTGCATATCAACCAAAGCGCATAAACCGCCGGCATCATCGATCACAATTTCGTTCTCATCGCGGACATAGCCGATTGCCCATTTGCCGTGCGCCCTATCCACGGCGCTCTAAAGAGCAGATTGGACGCCGGCCAGAATGGCGAATATTTTGATATTGCCGATCCAGCGCATTCAAAGCCGCGCTCTGCAAAAAAAGCCCGCTGATAACAGCGGGCTTGTTTTCTTTTTTTTATCAAGCAGAACGCATAGGTTTGCCTAAGTGAACCGATCAGGGAAACACCGCCCCCTGCACCGCCAGCACCCCGCTGCGCCCTTCAATCTCGGCCATCTCGACATGGTGATACGGCAGGCGCGCCAGATCGATCGAATCGCACAGATCAGCCGTCGACACCAGGGTGTAGCCCTGTGCCTTCCAGCCTTCCAGCAAACGCTCAAATACGGGCAACAACTTCATGCCTTCCAGTTCGGCGTGCAAGGTGTAGACGTGGCCGTAGGGGGTTTCCTCGGCAGTCAGGCGCAGCAGGTGTTCGTGCACATTGTCCGGGGTCAGGCCGTCCACGCCGATCAGTTCGTCCAGCGTGGGCAGTGTGGACGGCAGTTGCGGCACGCGCACCAGCTCGCCCCGCACCACGGGCCAGAAAGGATGAGTGCCGCGGGTGTCCGAGGCGTAGCGCAAGCCCATTTGTTGTTCGAAGCGGTAGGCGTGTTCGTTCATTTGCCAACCGCCGCGCCATGGGTGCGCGCTGGTGCGCCGAAGATGCTCTGGAAGCGCTCGAAGGCGACTTTCATTTCGGATTGCGTCCAGGCCGCATCGGCGTGGGCGACACCGTCTTGCCAGCGGATATGTCCCAGGTATGGATGCCGTTCTCAAAACCGGCGGCGGCCACGTCGCGCATGATGCCGGCGCAGCGTTTGCCGATGTCCGGGCCGGGCAACAGCGTGCCGTACATCAGGGTTTTAAAGCCGTAATGTTCGACCACCGAGGTGCGCGACACTTTTTTTTCATAAAGCCCGGGCGGAACACGCGTTTGATGGCGCGGCCGGTGTGATCCGGGCCCAGGCTCCACAGAAAAGTGGCGTTGGCGCCATGGCGTTGCAGCGCTTCGACCAGCGCGGGGATGCCGACGCGCGTGCCACGGTAAGTGTCTACATCAATTTTGAGAGCAAGAAGACGCATACATCCGGGTTCTGGTAACTGAGGGTTAGGCGGCTAGCGGCTGGCGGGCTCCGAGGCGGTGGCCTTGCCGGCGCGCTTGAGCATTTCGTGTTCCATCGCAGCAAACTGGCGTTGTAGCTGGTTTTTTTTGGCCGAGCCAGCGCCAGGCTGCCCAGCAGCGACGAATTGGGCGTCCATTGGGCGCGGTAGCTTACCACGGTCTCACCGTTTTTTTCTCGCTGAGCGTACTCACGCTTTCCATGGCACCCGAATCGCCGCCCACGGTATGGGCCTTGATCTCGGTTTGCGGGGTCAGCGTCAGTTCCCGCACTGAATCGTAATTAACATGGAACAAGCCGGCGCTGACTTTGCCGGTCTGTTCCACCTTCCACACATTGCCGTTTTTTTTCCAGCACCTTGCTCGAGGCCAGATTGGGAATAAACGCGGTCATATGTTCAAAGTCGGTCAGCACGGCCCAGGCAATTTCGCGCGACACCGGCACGCTGAATTGGGTATCCAGTTCGACCGTATCGCCATTTTTTTTGGTGACGTGGGCTTCGGGTTGGCTGGCGGCGGAATCCGCGGCAAAGGCCGCCGGCGCACACAGCGCCAGCAAACAGCATAAAGACGACAATGTTTTCATTGCAGCACCTCGATAATGGCCAGCCCCAGTTCATAGAGTTTGCCGCGCTCGACTTCGTGGCAGCGCTTGACCTGCACATGCGCCGCAAACGGCGTGCGCGGGCCCGGCCCGGAGGCGGGCGGCATCACAAACACATCAAACGTTTCATCGGGGCGGGGGACATAGCTGCTGCGGATAGTCAGGCCACCCACGCTAAGGTCGGTGCAGATGCCATAGGCCGGCATGCTGGAATTCTTGAACGCAGCTTGACCTTGCAGTTCATCGGAACACGCCGTGACGTTCTTTGCTCGCGCTGACCCATCTAGCCCCCGTGCGGCGCATGCATGTGCGTCGCTTTTATTTGAGACGAATGTACGGATTGTGGCAGCCGGTGCGGCGCGCCGCTGTCAGCGGGTGGCGGATTACGCTCAGGATTCGCGCGTCACGCGCCAGACCTCTTCCAGACTGGTTTCGCCACGCAGAACGCGGCGCAGGCCGTCCTGGCGCATGGTCAGCATACCGTGCTGTTGGGCATACGCTTTGAGGTCCAGCTCGGCCGCACGCGCGTGGATCATGGTGCGTACGGTTTCGTCGACCTGGAACAATTCGTAGATGCCGGTACGGCCACGATACCCGGCGCCGTTGCATTCGGCACAGCCCACCGGTCGGTAGATCACCGGCGTGTCGATCCCTTCAAAAGCCAGGCGTTCATCCGGTAGGGGCGTATCCGGACGGCGGCAGACCGGGCACAGTTTGCGCGCCAGCCGCTGGGCCAGCACCCCCAATAAGGACGAGGCCAGCAGAAACGGCTCGATGCCATATCAACCAGCCGGGTGACCGCGCTGACCGAATCGTTGGTGTGCAAGGTGGCCAGCACCAGGTGACCGGTGAGCGAGGCTTGCACGGCAATCTGCGCGGTTTCCAGATCGCGGATTTCACCGATCATGATGATGTCCGGATCCTGGCGCAGGATGGCGCGCAAGGCCCGGGCAAAACTCATATCGATACGCGGGTTGATCTGGGTCTGGCCAACGCCATCCAGGTCGTATTCGATCGGGTCTTCCACCGTCATGATGTTGGCGACTTGCGCATCCATGCGCGACAAGGCGGCGTATAGCGTGGTGGTTTTGCCCGAGCCGGTGGGGCCCGTCACCAGCACGATGCCGTGCGGCTGGTTGAGCATGCCTTGCAGGATATCCAGCGTATCGCGGCCCATACCCAGTTTTTTCCAGGTCCAGCCGGCCGGCTGATTTATCAAGCAAACGCAGTACGGCGCGTTCGCCATGACCGGTTGGCAGCGTGGAGACCCGGACATCGACCGGCGCCCGGCGATGCGCAAAGTGATCCGGCCATCTTGCGGCAGGCGTTTTTTTTCGGCAATATCCAGCCCCGCCATCACCTTGATTCGCGACACCAGCGCCGAGTGCAATGCGCGCTTGGGTTCAAGGATGTCGCGCAAATTGCCATCGACGCGAAAACGCACTACGGAACGGGTTTCAAACGGCTCCAGATGCAGATCGGAGGCGTTTTCGCGCAGCGCTTCGGTCAGCAAGGCGTTGATCAACCGAATGATGGGCGCGTCGTCTTCGGTTTCCAGCAGGTCTTCGATTTCGGGCAGCTCTTGTGCCAGCCGCGACAGATCGATATTGCTTTCAAGGTCATACGCCACCGAGGCCGATGCCCCGCCTGCGTTGGAAAACAGCTGGGTCAGGCGGCCATCGTAGACATCGGCATCGACCAGCTCCACCGTCAGCGGGCGTTGCGCCACCCGGCGCAGCTCGCTCAACGCCGACAGTTCAGCGCCGCGCCGCATCAACACGTGGATGACATCGCCGTCCTGGGCGATATCGACCACGCCGTTGTCACGGGCAAAGTGATAAGGAACCAGACGCGCGCTCACTTGGCTGGCGCCTCCGTGTTATCCGTCGGTGCCGGGATCGGGCCCACCGACGGCGTGGTGGCATTAACGCCAGAAGCATCGCTGGCGGGCGCACGTGTGGTATCGGGCAGCGTCAGATCTTGCGTGTCATAGCGGCCATTGCGGGTTTTCAGCTTGGTGCTGCCTTCCAGCCCCGGCAACACCACATCCGGCACCGCAGGCAAGGCCGCGCTATCCGACATCTTGAAGTTCTGCTGCACGCCGCGGATATAGCCGTAGCGATCGCTGGTCAGTGCATCGGTATCTTTGCTGTCGTACAGAATGACCGGGCGCAAGAACACCATCAGATTGGTCTTGGACCAGTTACGCGCCTGATAGCGGAACAGGCCGCCGATCCACGGCAGATCGCCCAGCACCGGCACTTTGTTTTCGGCGTTTTTGCGAAGAATCTTCGAGCAAGCCACCCAGCACGATGGTCTGGCCGTTATCCACCAGCACGCGAGATTCTATGGTGCGTTTTTTTTGGTGGCCAGGCCGCCGCCGGAGGTATCCACCGTGCTATCGACGGCCGAGACTTCCTGGTACACCTGCATGGTAATCGAACCCCCTTCCGACACCTGCGGCCGCACCGCCAGCGTGATACCGACGTCCTGCCGGGTATAGGTATTGAACGGGTTGGTATTGGAGCCGCTCGACGCAGTCTGGCCAGTCAGGATCGGAATGTTCTGGCCGACCATGATCTTGGCTTCTTCGTTATCCAGCGTGACCAGGTTAGGCGTTGACAGCACATTGGCATCGCCTGGTTCTGCAAGGCCGACAACAACAGGCCCACAGTCGGCGTCTTGCCGTTACCGGTGAGCGAGCCATTCACCACGCCCACGTTGAAACCGGTCGGCAGCGAGCTGTAATCGCCGCTGGATGCCGCCGTGACTATGGTGCCGAGCGCGTTGCCCAGCGAGCCCACGCTCGACAAGGACGACAGACCAATAATCGAAGCGGACGAACTGGAGCCACCCAGCACCCATTGCACGCCCAGTTCATTGGCTTTGCTGGCGTTGACTTCAGCAATGATGGCTTCGACATAAACCTGCGCGCGGCGCACATCCAGCTTGTCGATCACGCTGCGCAGATTGTTATACACATTGTCCGGCGCGGTAATGACCAGCGAGTTGGTGGTCTGATCGGCCTGCAACAACACGGTGGCGCCGCCGATCTGCACGCTGGTGCCGGTGCTCTGGTTGCTGCTGCTGTTGCTCCCGGTATTGCTGCTGGACGACAAACCGGCGCTGCTGCCCGAAGTGCCCGAGGTGCCGCTGGTGCTGGACGAGCTGCCACTGGTGCCGCTGGTGCCGCTGCTGTTACTGGATGAGTCGACAGCCCCTGGCTGGAACTACTGCTACTGCCACCGTCCGAGCCGGTCAGAATGCCGCGCAAGGTGCCGGCCAGTTTGACCGCCTCGGCATTACGCAAATACACCACATGGATATTGCCGCCGGCCGCACCCGGTGTATCGAGCGTGGCGACCAGGCGTTTGATCTGGGTGGCGATGGCGGCGTTTTCACTGCGCACCAGCAGCGAGTTGCTGCGCAGGTCCGGCACCACCGTGCTGCGCCGGATGCCCTCGCCCATCTGATTGGCCGCCGAAACGCCTTGCATGGCGATTTCCGGCATCAGCTTGGCCAGCGTCTGCGCAACTTCGAGCGCAGAGGCGTACTTGAGCGTGATCGGAAAAAAAATATCGGAGGACGACGGCTGATCAATATTCTCGATAATGCGGTTAAGCCGCCGCACGTTATCCGCGTAATCGGTAATCACCAGCGTATTGCCAGCCGCGTAAGCCGCTACCGCATTATTTGGAGAAACCAGTGGCCGCAAAATCGGCACCAGTTGCGAGGCCGATTCATATTTAAGCGGATAAACCTGAGTAACGATGCGATCACCCGACAACTTCATGCGCGTGCTGCCGGTGGCGCTGTAATGCTGTTTGGCGTCAGCTTCGGGCATGACTTTAATCACGCCATTTGATTCCAGCGCAGTAAAACCTTGTTGGCGTAATGCAGAAAGCAGAATCGGATACACCGCGTCTTTGGCGACGGGCTCTGACGAAATGATATTCACCGTGCCTTTAACGCGCGGATCGATGACAAAATTCTTGCCCGAAATCAGGCCGATTGCTTGATCGTGGATTCAATATCGGCGTT
The DNA here is from genome assembly GCA_001313065.1 of Silvimonas sp. JCM 19000. Next base: position 8,952 of record BBFD01000013.1, on the reverse strand, counting down.
AACGAAATTGAGCATCACGGTGTTGTCGGCCGCCTGGACTAACTGGCTGGCCAACAAACAAGCAATAAACAAAGAGCGCACACGAGGTTTCATGGAAGTCCGTCAAGGCTGAATCTGATAACTCAATCGCAAATTGCTGCCATGGCGGACAACCACCAGCGCCACTTGCGACTGCTGACTAAATAGCGTGTAAAGCGTTGATATATCTGAAGTCGTATTCAGGTTTTGCCCATTAATAGACTTTAATACATCGCCATTCTGTAATCCGAGCGGACCGGCAAAAGGCTGCGCGGCCGCATTATCAATCTGGATACCGCCGCCATTGGCGTTGCCGATACCCTTGGCCCAATCGGCCACATTGCCGTTCTGCATCGCCGCGGCTAACTGACCCCGCGTAACGGTGGAACTGGAACCCGCCGTGGCCGAAGAAGCGGCTCTGGGCATGGGTTTGGCTGGTTCGACGCCAGGCGGAATGGCCGGGCCACCGCCGGGGGGCGGCGTGGTGACGACCGGGGTCATCTGACTGGGGTCGGCCGGCTGTGCGCCCGCTGCAGCGGCGGCCACGCCAGATGCATCAGCCCCTGCAGCGGAATATTCTCGGTGCGGCCGTTATGGCTGACTTCGGCATGATCGCGTGTTACGCGCAGCAACTTGACGCCGGGTTGCAGTTCCTGGCCCACCTTGGCGGCCACTGGCTCCGCGCCCAGACTGGTAAAGATGGCGGCGCTATAGCTATCCCCGCCCGCGATCACGGCGATCAGTTGTGCGGCCAGCGTAGTCGGGCCGGTGGCAACGGCGGCCTGGCCGAACCATACGGGCGCGTTATTCCATGCCATTTGCTGGGCTGGCAGCGGCTGAACAGGCGGGGCCAGACGTACTTGCGGCGAACGCGGGGCAAAGATCTGCCAGAACAGGCCTGCGCCCATCCACGCCAGCACCACCAGCAACACCAGCTCCAGCCATAAGGGAGCACGTGCCACCACGAAGGATTGAAGTCTTGAAGCTTTCACCGGAAATACATCTTTGTGCGAACAGGAGGCCATTTATACCGCAATGGGCGCGCTCGTTGCTACCCACAGCGAGTTACATAAGAAGGCGCATGCCTTTGAGACAACGCCGTCTAAAAAATATTTGAGCCCGATTGCAAAAAAAAAATTGACCACCCTTTTTTTGCGTATGCTTTAATGCGCACCTCTCGAAAGACGAGGGGCGATTAGCTCAGTTGGTAGAGCGCCTGCCTTACAAGCAGGATGTCGGCGGTTCGACCCCGTCATCGCCCACCACTGCGGAGTGGTAGTTCAGTTGGTTAGAATACCGGCCTGTCACGCCGGGGGTCGCGGGTTCGAGTCCCGTCCACTCCGCCAGCATTCCAGGAAAGCCGCTTTTTTTTAAAGCGGCTTTTTTTCTATTTATGCAAGACCTCTATTTGTTAAGTGTTGATATCTGTTATTAGCCCGCGACAAATAGAAATGTATTAATACGTAATGCGGAATGTGCTAAAACTTTTTTTTAAATAGTTGATTGACGCATTCTTCACCTTATGTTTTAATGCGCCTCTCTTGTCGGAGGGCGATTAGCTCAGTTGGTAGAGCGCCTGCCTTACAAGCAGGATGTCGGCGGTTCGACCCCGTCATCGCCCACCATCAGTTTTAAAGTTTTAACTGCTTCAAATCGTCATACCACTGCGGAGTGGTAGTTCAGTTGGTTAGAATACCGGCCTGTCACGCCGGGGGTCGCGGGTTCGAGTCCCGTCCACTCCGCCATCACCTTTGTTGCTTATCCCTGAGCAATATGGCTGCGCTACTTGGTACAAAGTAGAACTTCTGCAGCGTAGTTCACACCCCACTGCTTACCGTCGCTAGAACACTATAGATAATACTGACGTATGACATTTGCATTGTTACAATGCCCGCACGTCATTGTTTGCCCCGCAGGCCACCGCGCCCGTCATTTCCAGGCCTCCTGGCACTTGACCCGAGCCCCCGCTCTGGCGCAAATTCGTCCCCAAATCCAGGCCAACTTATAAAACATGTCTTCAGCCGCTCGTGCCGCTCTACCCCGCTTCCGACCCATGCTGGTTGGTTCTGCGCTCTGCGTGAGCCTGGGCGGTGTTGCGGCTGTGCATTGGTGGGGCGGCATGGCCATGGGTTTGCCGCTGTTTCTGATTGGCGCCTGGTTGGTCATTGGTACCTTGTGGCTGGCCGTCGTCAACGCCGCTCCGGCTGACGCCCCCCTCCCCGCCGCCAGTGATACCCATGGTGTTGAAGAAGATCTGCGCAATCTGCCCATTGCCGAATCGCTGCCCGATCTGGTCTGGCGTATCGATTTTGCCAATCGCGTGGTGACCTCGCTCAATCAAGCCTATGCCGTGCATCACCCGGTGGCGCAGGGCAACAACGTGCGCTTGTCCGGCTTGTTTCCGGCCCGCGTGTCGCGCCAGTACCTGGAAGCGCTGATTGCCGTGCAAAGCGCGCAAAGCATGCAGCAGTTTGAATATCGTCTGGGTAACGGCGATGAATCCGGCCTGCGCGTGTTTGAAGCCCGCCTGCTGCCGCTGTCCACTAAAGAATGTATAGCCGTTATCCGCGACGTGACGCAGATGAAGGCCACCGAAGAAGCCTTGTTCAACCAGCAGCTGTTTGTGCATCAGATTATCGATTCCAGCCCGAACCTGATTTTTTTGTGCGCGATAAACACGGCCGTTTCTTGCTGGTTAACCGCGCTACGCAAACCACGCTGGGGCATGAACTGCTGGTGCAATCGCATCTGGCAGCCCATGACTCGCAGTTGCCGTTTACCGTCGGCGATACCGAAGTCCTGGAAAACGGTGACACCGTGCGCGTGGTCGATCACTGGACGCTGCCGAATGGCCGCATCCACTGGTTTGATATCACCAAGCAACCGCTGGTGCGTGATGGCGATGTCTACATCCTGAATATCGCCATCGATATCACGCACGTCAAAGCCGCCGAAGCGGCACTGGCTGCGTCTGACCCGCTCTCCAGTGGCGTTGCCGATGCGCTGCCGGTGCCGTTCATGCTGGTGCGCGACGGCATTATCGAATTCGTCAACAACCCGCTGTGCGAACGCCTCAACACGCCGCCTTCTGATCTGCTCGGCCGTCCGCTGCAAGCTGTGGCCAGCAATGGCGACGATTTGTTGGCTAACCCCAAGCCCGGCGTGCCGCAACGCATCCGCTTTGTGCGCGGCCACGCCGAATACGATTGCCACGTGCAGCAAGTCGGCGAAGAAGAAGACAGCACCCGCACCCTGCTCGTGCTGGCCTGAACCCACAGAAAGTGGCATAGGGTGGGACTGGTCCCACCACTCAAAGCCTCCCGACGCGCCCGTGTGGCGCGATCTTTCGCGTAAGTGCCAGAACATCGAACAGCGCTAGCCGGCGTGGTGCTAGCCGTTGGCTTTGCGTGGTGGGTCTGGACCCACCCTATGCGCCCCGCCCCTCTCGAGCCACACCGGCGTGCGCGTACGAACCGTTAGCAAGCGGCAGTACGTGCCGTGCTACGCCATGCCCCGCAGCCTCGCTTTCCATCCGTGATAAAATCGGCCGCTTTTACGTCCGGTTATTCTATGTCCGCTTCCCTCGCCGAACTGCAAACGCAACTTGAACACTGCATGGCGCGTGATCGTGTTGCGCTGGCGCCGCGTTTGCAGTCCGCCGCCCAGCGGCTGCGTTCCGGCAAACCGGCGGACCGGGCGTTGGCGGAAATCAGCCAGGCCATGATCGCCAGCCTGCAAAAGGCCGAGCGGCGCCAGCATCAGCTGCCGCAACCTGAATTCGACGAAAACCTGCCGGTCAATCAAAAGCGCGATGAAATCCGCGCTGCGATTGCGGCCAACCAGGTCGTCATCATCTGTGGCGAAACCGGCTCCGGCAAAACCACGCAGTTGCCCAAAATCTGTCTGGAACTGGGCCGTGGCACCTTCGGTTTGATCGGCCACACCCAGCCGCGCCGTCTGGCCGCGCGTACCGTTGCCACCCGCATCGCGCAAGAGCTCAAATCCGAGATCGGCGCCGTGGTCGGCTACAAGGTGCGTTTTACCGACAAGACCAGCGACGCCAGCTACATCAAGCTGATGACCGATGGCATCTTGCTGGCCGAAACCTTGTCCGACCCGCTGCTCAGCGCCTACGACACCATCCTGATCGACGAGGCGCACGAGCGCAGCCTTAACATCGACTTTCTGCTGGGCTATCTCAAGCAGCTGCTGCCACGGCGGCCTGATCTCAAAGTCATCGTCACCTCGGCCACGATCGATGCCGATCGCTTCGCCAACCACTTTACCGGCGCGCCCGTAATCGAAGTGTCCGGCCGCACTTATCCGGTGGAAGTGCGTTATCACGCCCCCGAAGCCAGCGACGAAGACGCCGCTGAAATCGAAATGGAAGAAGCCGTGGTCACCGTGGTCGAGCAATTGTGGCGCCATGACGGCCCCGGCGATGTGCTGGTGTTTCTACCGGGCGAACGCGAAATCCGCGAAACCGCTGAGGCCTTCCGCAAAGCCAAAGTGCGCGATGCCGAAGTCCTGCCGCTGCTGGCGCGTCTATCCAACGAAGAACAACAGCGTATTTTTTTCGTGCCTCGAATGGCCGCCGCGTGGTGCTGGCGACCAACGTCGCCGAAACCTCGCTGACGGTGCCCGGCATCCGTTATGTGGTGGATTCGGGCCTGGCGCGGATCAACCGTTATTCGCCACGCGCCAAGGTCGAACAGCTGCTGATCGAGAAGATCTCGCAAGCCTCGGCCCGGCAACGCGCCGGTCGTTGCGGCCGGGTGTCTTCCGGCATTTGCGTACGCTTGTATGAAGAGAGCGATTTCAACGCCCGCCCCGCCTTTACTGATCCCGAAATCGTGCGCTCGTCGCTGGCGGCGGTGATCTTGCGCATGGCTGCGCTCAAGCTCGGCCGCGTGGATGAGTTTCCTTTCCTCGAAGCGCCGTCCGGCAAGCTGGTGGCCGATGGCTACCAACAACTGCGCGAGCTGGGCGCGGTGGATGACGGCGATGTGCTCACCCCTATCGGCAAGCAACTGGCGCGCTTGCCGGTCGACCCCAAGCTGGGCCGCATGCTGCTGGGTGGCCATCAGGAACACTGTCTCAAAGAGATTCTGATCATCGCCAGCGCGATGAGCTTGCAAGACCCGCGTGAGCGTCCATTTGAAGCGCGCGATGCGGCCGACCGCGCACATCTGCGCTTTGCCGACGATAAATCCGACTTCATGTCCTATCTCAAGGTCTGGGCCTTCTTTGAAGAAGCGCAGGCCAACAAGCAGTCCAATCGCCAGTTGCTCAATCTGTGCCATCAGCACTTTTTTTTGTCGTATTTGCGCCTGCGCGAATGGCGTGATCTGCACCGGCAGCTGGAAGACATCGTTGAGGATCTGGAATGGCGTCTTAATGAAAAGCCCGGCACTTATGAGCAAATCCACAAGGCGTTGCTGACCGGCTTGCTCGGCAATATCGGCATGAAACAGCCGGAGGCCGATGAGTACCTTGCGCGCGCGCCATCAAGTTCCAGATTTTCCCTGGCTCCGGCCTGAAGAAGGCGCGGCCGAAGTGGGTACTGGCGGGCGAGCTGGTCGAAACCACCAAGCTGTTTGGTCGCAGCGTGGCCGCCATCGAACCGCTCTGGGTGGAGCGGCTGGCCAGCCATCTGTCAAGCGCCAATACTTTGAGCCGCACTGGGAAAAAGACCAGTCGCAGGTGACGGCCAGCGAGCGCGTCACCTTATACGGCCTGCCCATCGTGCCGCGCCGCAAAGTGCATTACGGCGCCATCAACCCGGCCGAGGCGCGCGAAATCTTTATCCGCGAAGGTCTGGTGCGCTTTAACTACAACACCAAAGCGCGCTATTACGAACACAATTTCGAGCTGCTGCTGGAGATTGAAGAGCTGGAACACAAAGCGCGGCGCCAGGACTTTCTGGTGGATGACGAAGTGTTGTTCCGCTTTTTTTTGATGCCCGCATCCCGGCCGATGTGGTCAATGGCGCCGGCTTTGAAGCCTGGCGCAAAGAGGCGGAAAAAAGCTGATCCCAAGCTGCTGTTCCTCGACCGCGATGATTTGATGACGCAGGCCGCGGGTAGCGTGACGCAAGAGCAGTTCCCTACCTACTTCAAGCTGGCCGAAGCGCGCTTGCCACTGGCCTACCGCTTTGAGCCGGGCCACGCGCTGGATGGCGTAACGCTGACCTTGCCGCTGCATCAGCTCAATCGGGTCAACGCCAGTATTTTCGATTGGCTGGTACCGGGCATGCTGCGCGAAAAGATCACGCTATTGATCAAAGCGCTGCCCAAACCGATCCGCCGCTTGTGTGTGCCGGTGCCCGAATTTGCCACGCGCATGCTGACCGAACTGGACAAGGCCGACCGCGAAGCGCCGCTGTTGCCGCAACTGGCCCACGCCGCCACGCGTGCACCGGCCATAGCATCAGCGAAGATGACTTTGCCGCAGCCGAACTGCCAGCGCATTTGCGCATGAACTTCCGCATTGTGGATGACGCGGGCCAGGAACTGGCGCAAGGCCGTGATCTGATCGCCATCCGCAATCAGCTGGGCGAAGCGGCGCAGCTCACCTTCCGCGAGAGTGGCGACGAAGCCGGCCCCGAAATCGAGAAAAGCGGCATCACCAAATGGGACTTTGGCGACCTACCCGCCAAGCTCACCTTCAAGCGCCAGGGTCGCAATATCACGGGTTACCCGGCCTTGGTGGCGGAAGCCGAAAGCTGTGCCATACGCGTATTCGATACCGAATTCGCCGCCGAAGCGGCACACCGCCCGGGCGTGATCCAGTTGATGAAGCTGGAGCTGAAAGAGCACGTCAAGCAATTGCCCAAAGCGGTACCGGGCTTTCAGCAACTGGCCATCCAGCTGCGTGGTCTGGGCAATAGCGACATGCTGATGGACGACCTGGTCGACTGCATCTGCAATCGCGCTTTCCTCGGTGACGACGAAGCGCCGCGCACAAAGAAAGCGTTTGATGAACAGAAGACCCGTGCCAAGGTGCGGCTGCCGTCGGTACGGGATGGCGCGGTGCGGGCACTGACCGAAATCACCGCCGAATACACCGCAGTGGCCCCGCTGGCGCACAAGCCGGGCCCGATTGCGCACGAGCTGAAGGCGCAACTGGCGCGGCTGGTGTATCCGGGCTTTATGTCCGGCACGCCATGGGAGCAATTGCCGCGCGTGCCGCTGTATCTGCGCGCGATCAAACTGCGGCTGGAAAAAAAACGCAGCGCCAATCCCACGCGGGATGCCCAACGCGCGGATGAGGTCACCGCGTTTGAGGCGCGCTATCAGGCCGAACTGGACAAGTGGCAGCGCGACGGCCGCGACACCGCCCCGCTGCTGCCGGTGCGCTGGATGATCGAGGAATGGCGCATCAGCTTGTTTGCGCAAGAACTGCGTACGCCGTACCCGATCTCGCTGAAGCGCCTGAACAAGGTATGGGACGACCTGATCCGCCGCTAAACCGCATAGGGTGGGTCATGACCCACCCAGCAAACCCATCCCCACGAATGCAAACAGTTGCGGGTCTTGTCTGCGGCTTTGGAGGGTGGGTCTAGACCCACCCTATGGGATACCCGGGTTGCCGGCTTATTGTGTGGCGACGGGCCGGGCCGGGTCGGCGACCCATTCGCTCCATGATCCGGCGTACAGCGGCCGCCGTTGTAGCCGGCCACCGCCATCGCCAGCAAGTTATGGCACGCCGTCACGCCCGAGCCGCATTGGTGCACCACATCAGCGGGCGGAATCGCGCCTAGCAGCTCGCGCCATTCTTGCTGCAATTGTTCAATCGGTTTGAAATGCCCGTCGACCAGGTTATCGGCATAAAAGCGGTTGAGCGCGCCGGGAATGTGTCCGCCGACCGGGTCCATGGTTTCGCCCTCACCGCGAAAACGCGACGGGCTGCGGGCGTCGACCACCTGAAACGCGGATTCGCGCAGATTGCCCATCACTTGCGTGGCATTGACCACCCGGTTGCTGCGCACATGTGGCACAAACACCGCCGCCAACGGCACCGGACGTTCTTCGCTGATGGGCCGCCCGGCCGCCTGCCACGCCGGGAAACCGCCATCCAGCACTTGCACATTGTCGTGCCCCAACCAACCCAGCAGCCACCACAGGCGCGCGGCGTACATGCCGCCCGCGGCGTCATAGGCCACCACCCGGCTGTCATTGCCTATGCCCAGACTGCCCAGCCGTGCCGCCAACCACAGCGGGGCGGGCAAGGGATGCCGCCCGTTGGCGCCGTTGCGCGGGCCGGACAGATCGGCGTCGACATGCAGATAGATTGCGTTGTATATGCCCCGCCTGCCAGGCGGCGCGGCCGCTGTCAGGCGACAGCAGATCATTGCGGCAATCGACCACAACCAGCTTGGGGTCGGTTAGTGCGCTGGCAAGTTGGTCCACGGACAGCAGTGGGAACATGTCATCGGGCTCCGGTTTGGGGGCTCGGGGGCGGCCAATGCGCCCCGATGCCCCGCACGTTATAACCCGGATTGGCATGGCTCGCACGGACTATGCACAAGCTTTTTTTTGTGTCGCCCCGCGCTGGTGCACGCGGCGTGGCAGCAACCGCACGCAAACGTTGCCGCCACCTCTGCCGCAGGCGGTGTCACCACTGCAACTGATCAGACGCGCTCAACCGCCAGCGCCACACCCATCCCGCCCCCAATACACAGGGTGGCCAGGCCGCGTTGTACATCGCGCCGTGCCATTTCGTGCAGCAAGGTCACCAACACACGTGCGCCCGATGCACCGATCGGATGGCCCAACGCAATCGCGCCACCATTGACGCTGACGCGCTGCAGATCCCAACGCAATTCGCGCGCCACACCCAGGGCCTGGGCGGCAAAGGCTTCATTGCCTTCGATCAGATCCAGACTATCCAGGCTCCAGCCTGCCCGCGCCAGCGCGCGCTGTGTGGCCGGCA